>JAGVZX010000009.1:0-5169 GCA_018302185.1 Candidatus Woesearchaeota archaeon | reverse complement strand
TCCTACTAGGATTACTTGCATACTCTTCAATTATTGGCTGATAATACGCAATCTCACCGTTTCTTTTGTCATCATGGGTTTTTGAATCTAAGCCAGCAGCTGGATTAGAAGCATAACGAGGGTCTTGAGAAATACTGATGGCACGATCAGCATTAGGTTGTGGCACAGGTGCTTGAGATGCTGGCCTAACTGCCAAATATAGCCCTACAACTACACATAATGCTACTTTCAACTCGAGTGAGCTTATTTTTGGATTTGGTTTTGGCATATTCTCCTTCTCTTCAATGTGGCTTTTATTAGTTCATTTGTACTCGGAAAAAATGATTGCTGCAACTTTTTAGGCAACTCAGGATATTTAATCTTAAAATCCAAAAAGATTATCTCTATCTCTAATCATTACTGTAACGGTTTCGCGATCTCTTTTCTTTTCTTCTCTTACTCCCTCTAATTGTTTGCCTAAATTATTTACACGCATAAGATAGGCACCTGCACTTTGCGGATCAGTAGCTGCAACTGAACTAGCCTGAGAGATGCATAAACGTAATGCCTGTTCATAATGCGCCATAGCTTTATCAGTAAACCCTAATGTTGGTCTTAATAGAGGATACATACTACGACTGAAATTTAGGTTCCATTCAGCTATTTTTTCATGGCATTCTATCTGATTATCAAGATTACCTGCTTTTGTTGCAAAGTTTAGTGCCACCTGATAAATACCAATTATTTCTTGAAGCATATCGTGCTGTCTAAATATATCCAGAAAACCTGATTTCTCCTTTAGGGTATAGTCTTTGTCAGCTTGCTCTGCTGCGTGCATAATGCTGGTGTAATCTGAGGAGTCATAGTCTGGACTCTTAGATACATGAAAAGTAGATCTCCTAGGAGATCCTGAATCATCTGCAAAGCTTGCCATTTGTGGATTAGCACGGTGATCTGTGCCAGAAGGTTTTGAAATTTCTCTAGGATTTAAAGAGTCGTAGAGCAATCCTATACCTAACCCCAGACTTATACTTGCAGCAGCAACTTTAACCCATCCAGATACAGTTAAAGAATCTCCATGTGCTGGATACACCTCTGTAACTTTATATTCTGGCAATATGCCTTTTAATTGAGATGCAATATAATTGCTCACTATCAAGCAATCAGGATGAAATCTATCTACTTTACCTTTTATAGCTAATAACCTTTCTTTAGTATGGGCAAGATAAGAACGTACAGCATCCAATGTTTGATTCTGACCCAGAAGTTCTTGTGTCACTTCTTTTATCCTTTGTAATTCATGCATTTTTTCATGATCAGGAGATAAAGATGCAAGTTCTGATGATGAATAACCTAACCACCCATTCATCGTAAGAATAAATGCAATACTTTTTTCATTAAGAATTGTACTAGATCGTCTATTATCTTCGTCCCTAAGTACTTCAAGAGCTGCAGTTCTTTCACGGATGCCAGGCTCTTCAAGACCAAGATATGGCACTAAAGACCGATCCAATCTTTGCGCTACTTCACCAAATACAGGAATAACATAACCCTGAGAGATTAAATCACGATTGTTTGAAGGCAATTCAATGCCAACACTGTCTGGCTGAATTCTTCTTAACTCTTTCATTATAGCTTTGACTAAGCCATCACCTTCATTTGACCTATGAACTGCTAATATATGTTTTCCGTTCAATTCATTCACCTTATATAATAGGTTTATTTTACGTGCAAGTATTTAAATCTTTCTAAGAATTTACTACTAGTTAATAACACTTGCTGATAATCCTTCTACATCCAGGAATTGCCCCTAATTTCCAGAACCTGAAGGTGCAGCTGATAATATCCTAAGGCCATTTGTTGCATACGTCCTTGCATAAAGTGCACTGCCACCTAATACTCTGCGGACTTCAAGCATTTTCAAGGTTTCTTCGAATTTTTCTTTTGCTAACTCATCTTTGCCTACATGTAGATACAATCTGCCTAGCTGCGCATGGTATAAAGAATTCTTTGGCTCATGAGCAATTGCCGACATGAGATGCTCTCTAGCTTCATCGTAATGTTCAATACCCTGAGGTGCTTCTGGAATAGACTCTCTTAGATCAACTATTTCAAGTGCAGAATAATAATGAGCCTCTGCAGACTCTTCATGCGTCTGAGAAAGTTGCACTGCATTAGCCAGATACTTACTGCGCGTATCTTTGTCCTGCGATATTTGTGATGCTGTAAAGAAATATTCTCTCAGCAGATGCTTAGTTTCTGGCGATAGGTTTTCTGCACCTTGCCTTAAAAATAGATCAATGTGAGCAGACATATTAGCTTCAACTTTCGCATACAGCTGAATTATAACCCTGCTCCCTGGACTATGAACTACTCTTGCCAGATTAAGCCTTAACACTGCATATAATAAGTTTTTAGGTCGCTCACTTTCAGCTGAAATCGCAAAATGTTCTGCTTCACGTTCTCTGCCCAGATAACTTAATGCACGAGCTTTTTCATATAAGAACTGCCCTTTTGAAACAGAATCTGTAGTGGTTGCACCTGCAGTAGCATGCTGTACTATAGCTTCTAATCTCTCACGTCCTTCTAGCTCATTTAGGTCTAAGCCTTTCCAGAGATCTTCAATATTTCGTCTTAATTGCTCTTCTAAAATCATAAAATAGAACTAAATAGCCTCTATTTTTAAAGGTTGTGGCATAAATTACCGACCTGAGAATGGAGAGATATGTTCAGAAGAATTAAGGAAAGGAGATCATTGCTATTTGACAAAAACTCCGAGCCCTTCCACATTCGTCTTCAGATCAGAATCATCGATCTTATCTGCCGCACTAACACTTAACTCTTTTATCTTGAGTGTGGTTTTTAGATCTTTCAAGACAAGCTCAACCGGTTTCTTGTCTTCTTTTTTGCATTTGATTGAAGCTGAAGCAACTTCAAGGTTCATCGCCATCTTGTTCTCTGTCTTGTATCTTCTGACTGCAGCAATAACTTCAACTGCAAGGTTACCTGCTTTCAATGCTTCTGCAGCTGTTCCATCTTTATTTTCTTCACTTGCATCCCAGAGCTTATTCTCTTTTGGCCAGCAAGAAACATGTATGCTTTTCTGTTTTTCTATCTCTGCAAAATATATGTGATAAATCTCTTCAGTGATGTGCGGCATTATAGGTGCAATTATCTTTAAGATGGAAAGAATCGTGTTGTAAAGAGTGTATTGCGCGCTCAATATCTCATCTGCAGTGTATCTATCTTTATTAAAAAACCTGTCTTTAACAATCTCAAGGTAATTGTCACAGAAGGTATGCCAAAAGAATTTTTCAACTGCCAATTTTGGCTTTGCATATTCGTAATTGTCAAAGCTTAAAGTGCAGTCTTTTATAAGTTCATTCAATTGAGCAAGAAGCCATAAATCAATTACAGCAAATTTCTTTGGAGCAGATGTTCCGTCATAATCTTTTTCTCCATCTTTACCAATAAGATTCATGACTGCAAATTTGCTTGCATTCCATAGTTTAGTTATAATTTTCTGCCCTGTGACCAGATCCTTTTCTAAGAAAGGAAGATCATCACCCAAAGTGCTGCCAGCTGCCCAGAACCTTAAAGCATCTGCATTATATTTCTCGATTATTTTGATAGGATCAACTACATTTCCTTTGCTCTTTGACATCTTCTCTCCTTTAGGGTCAAGAGCATGGCCAGAGATCATTATTTCTTTCCAAGGAATTGTGTCATTGTTATAAATTCCTTTTACAATAGTATAAAATGCCCAAGTTCTTATGATGTCATGAGCCTGCAATCTGACTGTCATAGGGAACATCGAATCAAAAACTCCATGAATATCTTTATATTTCTCATCATCTTTATCTTCAACCCAATTCAATGCAATCTGTGGAGTTACGCTGCTAGTTGCCCAAGTGTCCATGACATCTGTCTCTGCAATAAAATCACTACTACCACAATCACACTTAGCGTCTGTTAATTTATTATTTGAAAATACCTTAGGAGCATCTTTCATAGGGTCGACAGGCAGCTGCTTTAATTCAGCAACTTTAATCTCACCGCATTTCTTGCAGTACCAGACAGGAAAAGGAACTCCGAAATGCCTCTGCCTTGAGATGCACCAATCCCACTGCAGATTCTCAACCCAATGAGTATAACGCACTTTCATATGCTCTGGGAACCATGTTATCTTGTTGCCTGCTTCGATAAGCTCTTCTTTCTTGTCAAGAACTTTTATGTACCATTGCCTTGTCTTTAAGAATTCTAATTCAGTCGAGCATCTTTCATGAACATTGACTGCGTGAGTGATCGGCTTTTGCGCAATCAACAGCCCAGAATTCTTCAGATCATTTAATATTTCTTTTCTTGCTTCCTTAAGAGGCAACCCATTATATTTTCCTGTTAAGTCATTCATCTTGCCTTCTTTGGTTATCACTATCTTTAATGGCAGGTTATATTTTCTCCACCATTCAACGTCATTCTTGTCTCCAAATGTGCAGACCATGACTATGCCAGTTCCTTTCTCTGGGTCAGCTTTCTCATCTGCAATTATAGGGACTTCATAATCAAACAAAGGAACTTGCGCAAATTTGCCGAAAAGTTTCTTATACCTTTCATCATCTGGATGCGCAACTATGGCAACACATGCAGGGATTAATTCTGGCCTCGTAGTTGCAATAATCAACTCTTTTCCATGCACCTTAAACACAACATCATTGAAATGAGAGCTCATATCTATGTTCTCAAATTCTGCTTGAGCGATTGCTGTCTGGCAGAGAGGGCACCAAGTGATAGGAGACTCTTCCTGGAAAACGCGGCCTTTTTTGTAAAGGTCGATAAATGATTTCTGGCTTGTAAGGATGCAATGTGGATCGATTGTAGAGTAACTGTTGTTAAAGTCTGCGCTTATGCCAAGCTCTTTCCAAGGCCTTACAAACTCTGCTTTCAGCTCGTTGATCGTCTTTAAGCAAAGCACTACAAATTCACTGCGCTGCATCTTTGTAGATTTAACTTTCTTTACTTTTTCAACCAATCTTTCAGTTGGCAAGCCATTGTCATCTGTGCCAAATGGATAGAAAACTGTTTCCTGCTTCATCCTATGGTAGCGTGCAATGAAGTCACCTTGAGAATATGAGAACGCATGGCCTATATGCATCTGCCCAGAAACTGTAGGAGGAGGAGTGTCTATTGAGT
>JAGVZX010000073.1 GCA_018302185.1 Candidatus Woesearchaeota archaeon | reverse complement strand
TAATGATCCTCAAATATGCAAGAACGCAACTGAGATCGAAGACAGGTCAAGATGCCTGCGTCATGTAGGAAAAGCCACAAAAGACCTGGAAGTGTGCGACATGATTGAAGTCCAGACAACAAGAAACCACTGCTACTACAGCACATTGCTTGCTGAAGATGACTGGAAGTATGATTGCGGCTGGGTTCCTGACTGGAGCCTGATGTATGTCTGCTTTTTTGCAAAAGAAGAAGGGGTAAAATTAGGCAACACTTAATGAAAATATTTATAGTATGTCATCTTCTTAATTCTTAAATTCTTATTTATCCTCAATAAAGCTTAAATTCTATTTAAAATTATGCGGTGAGATCATGGACTACATAAGGAAAATCTCTTCTAAAAGAATACCACTCAAAGCCAATCATTTGCTATTGCCATGATAAAAACAAAAATATCCCATGATGTAAAGTACAAAAATAGAACAATTAATGAAAACAACAAATCATTATAACTTTTCTTACGATTCCTAAAAAAACAAAAATTATTTAAAAAGCTATCTGTTTTTTATCATGCAATAACCATGGAAAAAGTATTAATAACCGGTGCAACAGGCTTTATAGGCGCAAATCTGACAAGATTTCTTGCTAAAAAAAACTTTGAAGTGCATATCCTGATAAGATCTGGCTCCAGCTTATGGCGGCTGGAAGACATCAAAAACACTATTTCTATCCATAATGTGGATATCCTAGATAAAGAATTGTTGATTGAAACTGTAAAAGAGATAAAGCCTAATCATATATTCCATCTTGCTGCCTATGGCGCATATCCCAGAATCCAGACTGAGGAGCCTAAAATTCTTGAGACAAATGTAATTGGGATCGATAATCTGCTTCAGGCAACCTTAGACATCCCTTATGCCACTTTTGTGAGCACAGGCACATCATCTGAATATGGCCCTAAATTACAGCCGATAAAAGAATCAGATATCCTGGAGCCAAACACCACTTACGGCGCAAGCAAAGCATGCGCAACTCTTCTTTGCCAGCATTATGCAAGAAGATACAATAAGCCAATAACAATAGTCCGACCGTTTTCAGTCTATGGCTACTATGAAACATCTTTTAGGTTAACATCTGATGTGATCCTTCACTGCCTTAGAGATGCTGATGTTGAGTTAGGAAGCGGTGAGCAAAAACGAGATTATATATTCATCGAAGATATGTTGGAAGCGTATGAAAAGATCATGCAAACCAAACTTACTCCAGGCACAATCCTTAATATCGGCACAGGCCATGACTGTTCTGTTAAAGAAATTGCACAGGCCATCCATTCTCTGATCAATCCAAAGAGTAAGCTGATATTCGGCAAAAAGAAAGATGCTGCATTTGATACTCGAGTATCTTGGAAAGCTGATATAACCGCAATAAAAACAGCATTGAAATGGGAGCCAAGAACAAGTTTAGATATTGGATTAAGCAAGACCATCGAATGGTTCAGAAAAAATATCCATCTGTATCAGGAAGATTCAAGAGATCTTATCTAATAATCTGATCGTATTTGCTTATTGTCTACTGATTTCTTATCAACCGGCGGCAACTGCCGACGAACACTCGCTTAGATTATCAATAAGTTGCTCCTCCTCTACGCTTAGAGAGGTAGCTTTGTAATTAGGTAAATTATCTTATGTGTTTATGGTATAGCCATTGGTTGGTTTTGCCCGTCGCAACATTGGTAGTGTTATTTTAGAATTGTGTTCGTCAGATAATGGCAGTTGCCGCCACTTTTTAGGTGGCTCATGTATCATCTAATTCCTAATGCTTGTAAAAAAGTCATCAAAGGTCTTTAACATAAAATCTAATCTTTGTTTATCTATTCCCGGATAAACTCCGACAAAAAAACTATCATGCATAACTATGTCAGAGTTTTTCAGAGAGCCTCTAACCTCTTTATCTATGTCCATGTATGCAGGCTGCTTTAATATGTTTCCTGCAAATATTAACCTTGTTTCTATATTTCTAGACTCTAAGAATGAAGTTAACTGTGATCTTGCAAATCCGGCATCTTGTTTTACGGTTATAGGGAAGACAAACCAGGAAGGATTTGCTTTCTTGTGCCAGGTTGGAAGTATCAACTTGTCTTCATATTGGGTAAGATGCCTGTATATCTCAGCGAAATTACTCCTTCTTTTGCTTATAAAATCAGGAAGCTTTTTTAGCTGTTCAAGGCCGATTGCAGCCTGCAGGTCAAGAACTTTTAAGTTATATCCTATCTCTGTATATATATATTTGTGATCATAACATTCAGGCAGCTCGCCAAGCTTCCAGCCAAATCTCTTTCCGCAAGTGTCTGAATTTCCAGGCAAGCACCAGCAGTCTCTTCCCCATTCCCTTAGGGATTTTAATATCTTTACAGTCATGCCATCTTGCGCAAGGACTACTCCTCCTTCACCTATCGTCATATGGTGCGCAGGATATAAGCTGACAGTGCCGAGGTCTCCGAAAGTCCCTAAATTCTTATTGTCAAAAGTTCCGCCAAGCGCATCACATGTGTCTTCTATCAAGATTAAATTATGGTCTTCTTTTAGATCCATCAACAGATCCATATTATTCGGATTGCCTAATGTATGCGGGATGATCATGGCTTTAATATCACTGCTTATAGCTTCTTTCAATGCTTCTTCATTTACATTATATGTGCCTATGTCTGCATCGATAAAAACAGGCTTTAGGTTATTTTGCAGTATAGGCGCTAAAGTCGTAGGAAATGTCAGCGCAGGGGTTATTACTTTATCGCCTGCTTTTAGGGAATTAGGCATTCTTTTTGACCTAAGCGCAGTAACTGCCAGAAGATTCGCTGATGAGCCGGAATTTGTCACAACAGCAAATTTAGACTTGACAGCTGCAGCAAATTCTCTTTCAAACTTCAGTCCATGCTGGCCAAATGTCAATGTAAAATCAAGCAAAGAATCTACAGCTGCAGCCATCTCATGCTCATCAAATACCCTGCCTGCATAATTAAGCTTGTCAATCCCTGGCTTAAATTCTTTATTCTTGAATTTAACATCATGTAATCTTTCAACAAGCTTTTTTATCTCTCCCCGTATGCTTTGCTCTTCTTGTTCCATATTGATATTATCCCCTTCTTAATATTATCATATCTTATGGCAACTTTTAAATATTTTTGCTTAATTTTACCATACCTAATACTTTTCTGCAGGTGCAGTAATTTCCAAGATGGCATACTGCAATTTTAGCAGGAGTGAATTTTATCGGTAATTTCAAGTTATCTTGTATTTGGCTATCTTTAATATTGTAACTCTCTAATCTATCATCTCTGCCAATTCCAAGGGTGATATGCGGCGAAAAATTTCCGAAGCTTGATCTTTTCAGATAATTTTTGATCCAATGAAGCGTTATCCTTTCTGGCAAAGGCTTCTGATATAGCATATCTAACTTAATATTATAGCTCAAGTAAGGCAAAAGCCTTTTCATGATAGTTTCATGGAGCTTTTGCAAATTGTTATTCTTCCCTATCTTAAAGCCTGATACACTATTTCCGTCAGGTATAACCCATCTATCTATATTTGTGATCTCTAACTCAATTTTCCTAAAGTGCCTTATTATATCTTTTAATGTTCCAATAACAGCAGGGATATCGTTTACTTTTATACGTCCCATAGCCAAAGAAATATGGGGAAGGCAATTTCGGCGATTGAGCATTATCTTTCTTTTATTTTTGCCATTGTGTTTTAGTATAGATCCATTTATCTTGATCGCTTTATTCATCACATCCTTTGGGAGCAACAATACGACATCAATTGCAATATATGGTATTTTTATACTGGTCTTTATATATCTCATACATCTGATTTTTAGTACAAACCTTTATAAATATTTTGTCTCTTGAATACTATACTCAAGTATCCATATTTATTTAGTCCTTATTGTATCAAAATGGCAAAAAAAATTAAAACAAAACATGCTTTAATATTATTGTTTCTATTTTCTTTTTTATCAGGGATCTTATTAATCCCGAATACGCCTACTGAGATGGATTCTATCGCTTATGCACTGGAATTAAGGCAGAATCTGGAAGGCCATCTTTCTTTAGGGACCTTCTCATATCATAAGCCTCTTTACATCTTATTTAATTATCTATCTTACCTGTTTATCAACCTGTTTGGCAATTTCTCATTATTACAAGCCATTGCTTTCACTTCTGTCTTATTTGGAAGCTTATCCAGTATCTTAGTTTTTTTCTTAGTTAAATTATTGACAAAAAAAGAAGATATTTCCATACTAGCTGCATTATTATTCTCATTCTCACCTGTAATAATATGGTTCCGATCCTTGCCTTTAAGTGAATTGCCATCATTATTCTTTATCTTGTTAACATTTGTCCTATTGTTAAAATACAGGGAGAATGCGCGCTTATCGTTTCTCATCTGCTCCTTAATAATGTACGGTCTTAGCTTATTAATCAGGTTTTCTAACTTATTTACCTTGCCATTATTATTTGCAGCATTTGGCTATATACTATATGAAAAAAAGAAATTATATTTTCTTCCCTTATTCTCTTTTACCATATTGCCTATAACTTCATATGTTTTTATAGTTACTAATTTTTTTAATACAGATTTTCCAGTCAAAGGCTTTTTTATGGCCTCTGCACAACATCTTGCATCTCTCTCTAATTTCCTCAATTATGAGCTTTG
Source organism: Candidatus Woesearchaeota archaeon (assembly GCA_018302185.1). Classification (GTDB taxonomy): domain Archaea; phylum Nanobdellota; class Nanobdellia; order Woesearchaeales; family UBA10200; genus UBA10200. The sequence continues at coordinate 1,229 of JAGVZX010000073.1, read as the reverse complement.
GGCAGCTTTAGCCTATCAGATCATCAATGGTTATACGATCACTGCATCTGTCTTTTCATTACTTGGACTTCTAATAATCTTTAATCCAATAATCTCTATAAAAGTTTCAAACAATACAAATAAAAAGCTTTATTCTGAGATTATCTTATTCTCTCTCTTATGGACTTTGCCTCTTATCTATAATCTCGGAATTGCAGTATTATTATCCAGGTATATAATCTTTTTAATCCCTATATTATCCCTGTTATCTTCTTTCGGAATAATTTATATCAGTAAATGCAACTTCAAATCTAGTCATAAGCTCTATCTTTTTATGTGCGTATTTTTTTTGGCTTCTTTAGATCTTATAATAAATTATATCCCATTTGGCAGATATTATTATGAAAATTTAGGATTATTGCCGCTTATCCTATCAATATCTGATATTATCGATATCTACAGCCTAATCTTATCCATATTTCTCTTATTATTATCCATAATCTCTTTTTATTATCTTAAGATACCATTAAAATCTTCTATCTTAATATTGATAATACTGATCTCATTATTACACGCTTTACCTTTATCTTTGCTGCTTAAACAAAAAACCCATTATATGTCTGCAATCGGAGACTGGTACGGAAATAACATTAGGGATGGCTCAGTCATCATAGCAGGCAGAGAGGCAACATTTGACTCATTTTTCTTAACAGATGCAGAAATAATCGAATATCGTGGAGTATATTATAAATTAAGCAAGACATCTGATAACTCTCTCCAAAAAAATATCATATTAAGCAAGATCAAAAGCTCTTTATCTGCAGGTAAGCAGGTATTTATCTCTAACGACAATTATCTTATTGATTTATCGGATGAGCTCAGAAAAGAAAATGATCTCGAGTTAAAAGCCATGCTCCCCAAAACTAACCTTAGAAGTCATGGCGATCCGACAGGAATCTTCATGAACTATGCAAGTTTTGCCAGCTCTAAAGATGTTCTTATCTACGAGATAAAAAACAAACAACAGCCAATTAATAATACCCAAGTCGCTTTAATATCTACGGATTAAAAGTGGCGGCTGCCTGCGAGCACTTACATGGATTTTGTGCAGAGTTGCTTCTCCTCTACGCTTAGAGACTAGAGGTGAGACTGGAAAATCATTGCGTGCTGTGTTTGTTGATGCGTATTGGAATGGTATTGCCCGTCGCAACTTATTTTAGTTACTATTATTTGTGCTCGCAAAAATTGGC
>JAGVZX010000072.1 GCA_018302185.1 Candidatus Woesearchaeota archaeon | reverse complement strand
TACCTCTTTTTTATCCTTAACTGGCAAGCTATCTGCACCTACTAGGCTATCCAATGTTACTGTAAAAGTGCCTGCAGTTCCTGACTCATTGCCTGTTACGGTATTTCCAGATTCAGCAATCGCTAAGTCAGTTAAATTATTTAATATATCATTTGTCATAGTTCATCACTTGCTATATAAACATTTCTGCGCATTAAGAAAAAATTTGATTTATAAACCTATGGACTCATATGAGACAATAAGAACATGTTTGTCTGAATTGGGACAAATAAAAAAACTAAAGATAATTGCAAGAAAGACATGAAAAATAAAAAATATACAATACCTAAAACCTATTTCCACAAGATTTAAATATTTAGATGGAAAATTCTTGGTTAAATAGATTATATTAATAATAATCAGTATTATTGCAATAAAATGTTACGAACAAACACGTGCGGCGAACTGACAAAGAAAGATGTAGACAAAAAAATATCCTTATGCGGCTGGAACCATGCAAGAAGAGACCATGGCGGAGTCATATTTGTTGATCTGAGAGATAGATACGGATTGACACAGGTAGTCTTTGATCCAAGCCATAACAAGAAAGTCCATTCTGTTGCAGAGCATCTGAAGAGAGAGGATGTCTTGCGTGTCAGCGGAAAAGTAAGATATCGAGGCAAAGGCCTAGAAAATCCAAAGATGCATACTGGCGAGATAGAGATCATTGCAGATGACTTAGAGATAATCAACAGTTCACTTACTCCTCCGTTAGAGATAGATGATAAAGCTGAGGCAAATGAAGAGATCAGATTAAGATACAGGTATCTTGACCTAAGAAGGCCGATAATGCAGCAACGCCTGATTACAAGAAGCAAAGTTGCGCAGTCTGTACGAGAGTATTTTACTTCGCATGATTTTATTGAGATTGAGACTCCTATCTTAGTAAAAAGCACGCCAGAAGGGGCAAGAGATTATGTTGTGCCTAGCAGAGTGCACAATGGAAAATTTTACGCACTGCCTCAGAGCCCTCAACTGTACAAGCAAATACTGATGGTTGCAGGAATGGACAGATATTTCCAGTTAGCAAGATGTTTGAGAGACGAGGATTTAAGGGCAGATAGGCAGCCAGAGCACACACAAATAGATGTTGAGATGTCATTTGTTGAAGTTTCAGATGTCCATGAGATGATAGAAGGATTGTATAAACAAATTTTCAAGAAAGTGCTTGGCATTGAGCTAAAGACACCATTCAAAAAGATAACTTATGATGAAGCCATGGAGAAATACGGCATAGATAAGCCAGACTTAAGATTTGGGCTTGAGCTAGTGGATGTCAGCAAAGCGATTAAAGGCAGTGAATTTGGAGTGTTTAACTCGATTCTCGAGCATAATGGAATAGTAAAAGTGATTGTTGTTCCGCAAGAGCTTGGAAGAAATGAATTAGATGCATGGATCAAGTTTGCGCAAGAGCATGGAGCAAAAGGCCTTGCATGGATGAAGGTAACAGGCAAAGATGCTGAAGGAAAAAAATCATCTGGTCACAGTTCATCTGAGCTAAAACTAGAGAGCAACATCGTAAAGTTCTTCAGCGCAGAGATTCAGGAAAAGATTTTGAAAGCAACAAAAGCAAAAGCAGGAAACACATTGATGTTTGTTGCAGATAAGCCTAAAATTGCAAATGAAGTTCTTGCAAAGATAAGATTAAAGCTAGGCCATGACTTAAAATTGATTGAGGAGCATGACACAAAAAACTTTTCATTCTGTTGGGTAACTGACTTTCCTTTGTTTGAATGGAATGAAGACGAAGAAAGATGGGAGCCAGCGCATCATATGTTCTGCATGCCAAAGAAAGAGGATTTATCTCATTTGCAAAGCGATCCTGGCAAAGTCAAATGCACACAGTATGATCTTGTGCTGAATGGTGTAGAGCTAGGCTCTGGAAGCATAAGGATAAATGACCCAAAGATACAGGAAGAAGTCATGAAAGTTATTGGGCTTAGCCATGAGCAGGCAGAGAAAAAGTTTGGATTTTTGTTAGAGGCATTTAAGTACGGCGCTCCAGTTCACGGCGGCATTGGAATCGGCTTAGACAGGACAGTTGCACTTATGTTAGGTTTGCATGACATCAGAGAAGTTATTGCATTCCCAAAGAATAAAGCAGCAGAATGCCCTATGGACGGTTCTCCAAATGATGTTGAGGAAAAGCAATTGAAAGAGCTTGGCATCAAATTTGAGAATGTGAAGAAAAAGTGAGAAGAGGGATCAAAGTATACTGCAGATACTTTTTAAAAATAAAAATTTATATACAACCAATTAAACGTTCTGAATAATATGCCATACAATGTTTTATTCCATGCATGCACATACCTTTTGTTAAGGCCTGATGAAAGGACCATGGCAGACATGCAGTCTTTGGTAAAGAGTTCACAAGGTGATCCTGTAAGAGCAATTGATTATCTAATGAGATTAGCGACAAGATTTGATTCTGGATATCTGCCGTTATGCACTGCATCAACCCCTAATGTTCAGTGTCCACGCCTAAGCCATATCTTAGGTACGCCTACAGAAGAGGGAGAATCTTTGCCGCTTGTTATTATCTTAGAAAACGCTGCAGCTGTTCCTCGCTGCAATAAACGTAAGATCCCTGAAAATGCAGACGAAGAAGGAAGAAGCAACATTGAGGATTTTGTATCAAGTGTCTTACCCCTGCAACCAAAAGACCCAGGTAATACGCCACCATCTGCAGATCTGCGCTAAACAATCGTTAACAACTAAAAATATTTAAATAAATTCTATATTCTCTGGTGTTATGGCAGATTTCATATCAATCAAAGAAGCGATGAGTAAAGAAAGCGGAGAAGTCGCAATCCGCGGTTGGGTCTATCGTGAAAGAGGAAGCAATAAGTTCAAATTTCTTGTCATAAGAGATTCTTCAAATATTATACAGTGTGTTGTGAAGAAGGAAAATCTTGCTAACAGTCCTGATAATACTGCAGAACAACTATGGGACAAGGTAAGCAAGCTCCAGATAGAAGCAAGTGTTGAAATTGTTGGTGATATTAAAAAAGATGAAAGAGCGCCTACAGGTTATGAGATACAGGTCAAAGACATAAAGATCATAGGAATAAGCGACACATTCCCTATCAATAAAGACCAGAGCACTGAGTTTTTACTGGATAAAAGGCATCTCTGGCTGAGAAGCAGGCATCTTACTGCAGTCATGAAAGTAAGAAGCACAGTATTTGGCGCATTGAATAAATTCTATCGCAGTAAAGGATTTTTTGAGTTTTCTCCTCCTGTTTTCACACCAAATGCATGCGAAGGAGGAGCTACATTGTTTGAAGTCAAATACTTCGAAGAGAAATGCTACCTTACCCAGAGCTGGCAGTTGTATGCAGAGGCTGCAATATTTGCATTGGAAAAGATTTATTTTACAGGTCCATGCTTCAGGGCCGAGAGAAGCAAAACTTCAAGGCATCTAGCTGAGTTCTGGATGGCAGAAACTGAATGTGCTTGGTATGATCTTCCTAAGATAAGTGAACTTGCAAAAGAGCTTGTTGCATTTATTATTGAGGAAGTTGTTAAAAATAATGAAGATGATCTTAAGCTGTTAGGCCAGGATATTGAAAAACTGAAAAAGATAACTTTGCCGTTCCCTACAATCACTTACACTGAAGCTCTTAAGATTTTGAAAGAAAAATCTAACATGGATGTTGAGTGGGGCAAAGATTTGAGGACCATAGAAGAAGATGAGCTGATGAAACACTTTGACAAGCCGATTGTTGTTACGCATTATCCTAAGGAGATAATGGCATTCTACAAGCCTGCTGATCCAAAAGATCCAAAAACAACATTGTGTTTTGATATGCTTGCACCTGAAGGATATGGAGAGATAATTGGAGGAAGCCAAAGAGAGACTGATCTTGAAGCATTAAAAAAAGGGTTGGAGAAAGAAGGAGAGAAATTAGATAATTACGAATGGTACCTTGACTTAAGGAGATATGGAAATGTGCCACATGCAGGCTTTGGGATGGGTGTTGAGAGAGTTGTTGCGTGGCTATGTAAATTAGACAATATCAAGGATGCGATCCCTTTCCCAAGGACGATGTTAAGAAAAACTCCTTAAAATAATGCAGATGATGACGCCTTGATATATTGTTCTAGATTTGTAAAAAGAAAAGTTCTGAAATTGCCGAAACCTTTATATATCATTACGTAATATTACGTAATATGGAACTCATAAGCACGGTCAGCAAAGGAAGCAGGATGGACCAGATATACATCCCAAAAAACAGGCATGGCCTAAGCATCGGAAGCTATGTAGTCATAAAGCCCCTGGAAAATGCTGCTGTACAAACACAGGAAGATAATGCAGATAAGAATAAAAGATATTTCTATTATAATATTGATTCTATCGAGCCCATAAAGATAAAGATTATTGATGAGATAATGTTCATGCTGCACAAGTATCTTGACAGCTATGACAACATATTGATTACAGGATCATTTGTTGAAAATGGATTTAACTTCAATGATATTGATATTGTTGTGATTAGCAACAGCAATACAGAGATAAAGCCAATTCAAGCAAAAATACAGGAGAGAACAGGCATAAAAGCAGACATCATAGTTATAGCAAATGATGCGTTGATAGAAGGATTAGCTACAGATCCTTTGTACCAGATGTTGCTGAGCAAATGCATTGCCAGAGAGAGATTTATCTACAAGATAAAAGATAGGATTGATTATAAGGTATTGGACCTTCATCTCCTGAAAAGCAAGCCTTTGATAGATAATTTTGATATCTTGAATGGGAGTGAGAAATATCACCTCACTAGGAATTTAGCTGCAATCAAGCTATTTCTTCACTCTAAAAAGATAAGCAAAGAGAATGTTGATAGGGAGATAAAAAACATTTTTTCGCTAAAAGAGGTTAAGGAGATAAAGGACAACCTGCTCGATAAGAAGAGATTTATTGCAAAGTATAAGAGAGCTTATGACGAAACTTTTAAGATGATACTTGCTGGGATTAAGAGATAGAAGATAGAGAGATAGCAACATAATCAATAAAGATTATAACAATGGTTCAAAACAGAAATAAGCTACTTGATTTGTTTATTGGAAATATGTCCAATGCAGTTGTCCATAGGATATTAGAGAGATGCATAGATAATCCAGAGATAGCAAAAAGATATGTCAAAGAATCTGCCACAAGCTTGGAAATTGCCAAGAGATACAGGGAAAAGATAAATCCGACTGAGGATTGTCTTCCTGTTAAAGATATTGATTACATCCGCACAAAAATTGTAAATAAGGTAAATTCCGAGCTGATGTTTAGGATATCTAAGGGATATAAAGGGATCGATCTGGGTCTAGTCAGCAAATTTGCAGATGATGCATTAAAGGAGATGAAAGTTGCTGAAGAGTAACATAAGATAAATTTTGCCGTCATATTTTTAAAATACGCTTTATTCTTAGTTAAAAATGGGTTTAGGTAATTCTTTTGGACGATTAGGATAGTGAGGAGATTAGAATTATGGTATTGGCTATCGTGAATGACGGTTATGTGAATCTTGAGCAGCTGCTAAGAGAAGCTGAAATAAATAGTCCTGAATCCAGAAACAGCCTTAATGAGCTATTGGAGCATTATGGCGTTCCAGTGATTGGAAAGAACAGGCACAAAAAAATCAAGCTCTCTCCTTATAATCTCTGGCTTTTTTTCATGCCTAAAGAGATTCCTGCTGCATTGGAAAAGTATTTCGGCATAAAAGCAACTAAAGAATTGCCTCCTGAATTTGAATTATGCGAGATGGAAACACTTGTTTACGTTGAAGATGAAGAGAATACAGATAATCCAACACCAGTCATAGTTGATGGACTGACGCGCAAAAATATCGATTTAGAGAAAGGAGCATTTCTTACTGCTGGGCAAGTGGCTTATCTTTTAGAGCATGTATCT
>JAGVZX010000048.1 GCA_018302185.1 Candidatus Woesearchaeota archaeon | reverse complement strand
CTTCAATGCAAAAGACTGTGTACAGAAAGTAGTAAAGCTTATCAAGCACCATAAAGTAAAGCTGCTCAAATACACTGTCGACATGAAGAATAATTATAAGAGCGATTAGAAGATAGTGCAGGGTTCTAGTCTAGGAATTATTTTTTGGATTGCAGATCAATATATCAGTTAATGCATAGAATAAAATTAAGTGCCTGTCGTTTAAATCTTTATCATTTAACGTCCACGCCAAATGCCCTTAATGCACCTGCTAATCCATCTTCTGAATTTACCATCTTCAGGTTTTCTGAATGCATCGCACCAGTATGTTCTTTTGCTCGTATTGCTTCTGCCCTATCTATATATGGCGTAAATAAGATCCCTTTCCACCCAAAGCGTTCTACAGCTCTTGCTACATAAGCTGCATTATCATCTATTAATATCACTTTACCATACCCTCTTATTCTTTCGTACATCTTATCTTCTGACTTTGTACTGCCTGTTTCAAATGAATATATTTTTGGTGAAGCAGGATCATAAGTTTCAAACACCTCTGGAAATCTTGCAGATAATATGCCCAGCGCAAGCTCTGTCATATTTGAGAAGATCCCAACACTATAGCCTGCATCATGGATCTTACGTTTTAATGCAACAACTTTCTCAACCTGTCTTGGCCAACAGCAGCTGTTAATATCCATCAATCCCTGGTCACTTAACTCTATTCCCGGCAAAATAAGGTTTCTTAATTGCATAAGATATTCTGCAGCTGTAAGTTCTCTGACCATAAGCCTATTTTCCAGATTACTTGCAACAAAAGCATCTTTGAATGCATCAGGATCATTCTTATATCTAGTTGAAATTTTTGCAGCTTCCTGATAGAATCTGCTATAATCTAACTCTAACTCAACTGCACCTACATCAAATAACACTAATGTCTTTTTGCGATCCCCCATCTTAGAGATAATCACTTCTGTGTAGTATATAAATCTTATGCAGATTATTCTAGAGAAATAACAAATTATTTAAATCACCTAATAAAATGTAGTTCTTATCAATATATCTTAAAAATAATAAGCTAAAAATAAAAAATAAGATAGGCATAAACTAAAAAACTGGTGATCTGATGACTCAACTGAAGCAAAACGATTTTGTGCAGCTGGAATTTACAGCTAAATTAAAAGAGAATAACACTATCTTCGATACTAGCAATGAGAAAACAGCAAAATCTTCTGGAATCTATAATCCGAACATGCCTTATGGCGATTATATAATATGCCTTGGGCATAAGCAGATACTTCCAAAATTAGAGGAAAAGCTTGTCGGCAAAAATGTCGGCAATGAATATGTTTTTGACTTAAAGCCAGAGGAAGCTTTCGGCAAGAAAGATGCTAAACTCTTTAAGCTCATTCCCTTAAAATTCTTTACAAAAGACCAGGTCAATCCTGTTCCAGGGCTGCAGGTTAATATTGATGGTTCTCTAGGTACAGTTACTACAGTTACAGGCGGCAGAGTAATAGTCGATTTCAACCATCCATTTGCAAGCAAAGAGGTTGTCTATACTGTCAAAGTTACGCGTATGATCGAAAGCCCTGCAGAGAAAGTCAAGGCATTTTTGCGGATGAAATATGACTTAAAGAATGCAGTCGTAAATATAGAAGATTCTAATAACGCTGCAACAGTTAAAATTGAAAAAAAACTGATAGATGCACTTACTCCTGAGATAAAAGCAGAGGTTGAGAAGGAATTGGTTAATGTTGTACCGGAAATAAAGAAATTAGGGTTTGCTGCAAAATAACTATTCCAGAGGCGTAACCTTTAAATATTAGGCAAATATACTTATCTTGTAATCATTTATAATTGTTTTAATATCAATTATTAATATTTTAATTTCATTAAGTCAAAAGGTGTTTAGAGATGGATGAATTTAACCAACAGCAAAGTTCTGAGCAGCCAACTGTTAATTCTGCAGGCGATCAATCAGAAAGTAATTTCAGCTCTGAACAGACAAATGTATCCAATGTCCATACATTGCAGCCTGTAAGATCAGCTACTGAAACACAGGTTTCTCGACCATTCAAAGACCCAAAATCTAATCCTAAATATGTTGACCATGCAATAACTGCGCATGAGATAGATGCGGAGCTTGAAGCTTTACTTGCAGTGCAGACAGCAAAAATAAAAGTAGTCGGATGCGGAGGAGCAGGCAATAATACCATTAATAGGATGACTGAAGTTGGCATTGAAGGCGCAGAGACGATTGCCATCAACACAGATGCCCAGGATCTGCTTTACACAAGCGCAACAAAAAAAATTCTGATAGGCAGAGAGACAACTCATGGTTTAGGCGCAGGCAGTGTCCCAAAAGTAGGCGAAGATTCTGCAAGAGAGCAGGAAGGAGATATCAAAAAAGCCATACATGGGGCAGACATGGTCTTCATCACTGCAGGCTTGGGCGGCGGCACAGGTACAGGAAGCGCTCCAATAGTTGCTGAAGTTGCAAAAAAGATGGGTGCATTGACTGTAGGAATAGTTACGATGCCTTTTGCGATGGAAGGCAACAGAAGATATGAAAATGCAATGTACGGCCTTGAAAGATTAGAAAGTTTGGTTGATACATTGATTGTTATTCCTAATGATAAATTGCTTGAACTTGCCCCTGATCTTCCATTACATACTGCATTTAAAGTTGCAGATGAAATATTGACAAATGCTGTCAAAGGAATTGCAGAGCTTGTAACAAAAGCAGGCTTAGTTAACTTGGATTTTGCAGATATCAGGACAATAATGTCAGGCGGCGGAGTTGCTCTTATCGGTGTAGGAGAAAGCGATTCTGAAACAAGGGCAAAAGAAGCTGTTGAGAAAGCGATTTCTAATCCTCTGTTGGATGTTGATATTTCTGGAGCAAATGGCGCTTTGATAAATATCTCTGGCGGACCAGACATGACTCTTGAGGAAGCAAGGCAGATAGTTGCTGCAGTAAGCGAAAGATTAGATGAAGATGCTCGTGTTATTTGGGGAGCACAAATTTATGATGATCTTGAAGGAACAATCAGAGCGATGTTGATAGTTACAGGCGTCAAGAGCGCGCAAATACTTGGCAAACGAGGCGGAAGCGCAGACAAGAAAAAGAAAGAAATAGAAAACACGCTGGGAATAGAGTTTGTTGATTAGGTCTTTTAAAATAAGTTCTTTTTGATAATAGTGCAAATTTAAATTATATTTCAAACACGAATAATTATTTATACTACTTCTGATTCTTTTATGCTATGGACCAGGAAGCTGAAAAAAAGAGCGTGAAAAAAGTTAGTAAAAGAATTATTGACCTAAATAAAAAGCAGTCTAAAGGTGTTATTGCTGGAAAAGCTGATTCTGTCTCTAATAATCTAAAACTGCAAAAGATAAATTGGCAGCCATGGGGCAAAAATGCTTTTGAAACAGCAAAAAAAGAGAACAAGCCAGTGCTTCTTGACTTATCTGCAGTATGGTGCCATTGGTGCCATCGCATGGACCATGATACTTACGATACTGCTCAGGTAATAGATGTTGTCAATTCCAAATTTGTGGCAATAAAAGTAGATATTGATCAACGCCCAGATATAAGAGACAGGTATAATTTTGGAGGATTCCCTACAACTGCATTTCTGACAGATTCAGGGAAAGTTATCACTGGACATACTTATCTGCCAAAAGACCAGATGCTTCATCTGTTGGCACAAGTCTCAACTTTTTATAACTCATTAAAGATCGAGGCAGAAGCAAAGCAAAGCTCTATGCAGGCAAAAAAATTACAGTCTACAACAATTAATGCAGATAAACGATTAATAGCAGACAAAGAAATAACATTAAGCTATAATACGGTTAACAAAATAAGTGAGTTTTTGACTTCAAACTTTGACTCGACATTTGGCGGCTTTGGCACACAGCCAAAGTTTCCTGTCACAGAAGCAGTTGAGCTTGCTTTATTGCAGTGCAGCAAGGAATCAAATAAAAATAAAGAAAATGCTAGCAAAGATGAATCAACTATTGCAGCAAATAAAAAATATACAGAGATTGCCAAGCAGACATTGAAAGGCATGTTAGGCATTTTTGATAAGGTTGAAGGAGGATTTTTCCGTTATTCTGTAACTCAAGACTGGACTCTGCCTCATTATGAGAAAATGGCAGAAAGCAATTCAGAACTGATAAGGAATTATCTTAATGCACATCAATTATTAAGAGAATCTGTCGGCAATGAATTCAAAGACGTTGCAATCCAGACATTAGCTTATATACAAAACACGTTATATGATGCAAAAACTAAAACATTCTTCGCTAGCCAGGATGCAGATGAAGAATATTATAAGAAATCAAAAGAGCAAAGAAAAAAATTATCAAAGCCCTATGTTGATAAGACAATATTCACTAACTTAAATGCCCAGATGATAAGTGCATTCTTAAGGGCATCTGTAGTGCTAAATGATAAAAAGTATTCAGAGATTGCTCTTTCTGCATTAAATTATCTTTACAAGAACAATGCAAATACTTCTGGCAATGTATCTGCAGGATTTATGCATTATTCACTAGACAATAAAGATAGGAGAAATATAAAAGATAATAAAGATAACAGGAACAAACTGCATGCATCTGACCTTGATTCACATTCAGGATTATTGATTGACCAAGTTTACGTACTTCGCGCATTATTAGGAACATTCCAGGTAAACCAAGACAGAAAGTATTTAGAAGATGCTGAAAAATTATTTGCATACATCAAATCAAACTTTTATGACAAGGATGATAAGGCATTTTCTGATAGGATTGTGAGTAAGGAAGACATCGGCTATCTACAATTTCCTGACAAATCATTGTTGGATAATTCCCTGCTTGCAGATAGTTTAGTTAGATTATACTCACTTACTTCAAAAGAGGAATATCATGAGACTGCAGCAGGCATACTGAAGGCATTTTCTCATGATTTTAATCATCATGGATTCAATGCAGCTGGTTATGCGCTTGCATTAGAGCATTACTTGTTTCCTATTAAAGTTGTAATTGTTGCAAAGAAGAAAAACCAAGTTGAGGAACTATTAAATTTAGTTCTTGCAGCATATGATCCGCGCAAAAGCGTTAAATTGCTTACCTCTGGGGATAAGAAAGAGCTTGCAGAATCAGGATATGCTGTAGAGCCAACTCCTACCATTTACATCTGTTATGGTACAATGTGCTCTCGTCCTATAAAAAGCTATGAAGAATTTGTGAAGGAGTTTAATAGGATAAAAGGGATAAAAAAATAAATTTAATTACTAAAACAAAAAACATATAAACTGGCTGGATTACTTTTATTTAAACATGGATGAAATGTTCAGTAAATTGGAGAGATTGGCAAGAGAAATCCCTAATAAAGAAGAACATGCTACTTCAGTTCAATTTCATGTGTATTCCAGAGACTATGCAAAATTATTTGAGAGGTTGCATGCCTATTTCGGTGAGCCAGCTGCAAGAATCGGAGAAGAAACGCCTGCTGAGCTATTAGAGATATTAGAAAAGGTAGATGATTTAGTCAGGATAGATACACAATTGTTATATGCAAAAAGAATCTCTGGCAATGCTTACCAGTTTGCTGTGGTAAATTTCATACAAGGTGGGACAGGAACTTTTGTTGTCTTTTACAATCTACCTAGCAATTATGGCGGCAAAATGCTTGAAAATCCTTCAAATGCTGCCAGCGAATTACTTAGGGCAGGTCATGTTCGTAAAAACGCTCTTGTTGAGTCTATGCTTGAAAGAGGCAGATATCTACCTCAGCAGCTTGCTGGGTTAATTCCTGCACCATTAATTGCAAACGGATAAAAATTAACCGCAAGTTTAAGGATATTGATAAAAATAGGGGGATTTAATTATGTCACGCCCAACCTGGGATGATTATTTCATGAACATTGCAAAGCAGGCAGCAACAAGAAGCACCTGCGAGAGAAAGCATGTAGGCGCAGTTATTGTAAGAGATAAGACTATC
>JAGVZX010000062.1 GCA_018302185.1 Candidatus Woesearchaeota archaeon | reverse complement strand
AGCAAGATTCTTTTTTTCTTCTGGCCTGTATTTTTGTTTCAATTTATCTTCTTTTTTGCACATAATGATTGCGCTCCTTGGACCACGAAGAGTCTTGTGTGTAGTTGTTGTGACAACATCTGCACAAGGCACAGGGCTTTCATGCACTCCTGCTGCTACTAATCCTGCAATGTGCGCAATATCAGCAAAATGATATGCACCAACTTCATCTGCAATCTCCTGGAAAGCTTTAAACTCAAGCTTCCTTGGATATGCAGTTAATCCAGAAAGGATCATCTTTGGCTTCTCAGCAAGAGCTTGCTTCCTTATTGCATCCATGTCAAGAAATTGAGTCTTCTTGTCTACATTATAAGATACGCACTTAAAGAGTTTGCCTGAAAAATTTACCGGAGACCCATGAGTTAAGTGACCGCCTGATGTTAAATCAAGACCCATAAATTTATCTCCTGGATTGAGCAATGCAAAAAACACTGCCTGGTTAGCAGGACTTCCAGAATATGGCTGGACATTGACATGCTCTGCGCCAAATAATTGTTTTGCTCTGGAAATTGCAAGATCCTCTATCTCATCAACAAACTGATTTCCTCCATAATAACGCTTATGCGAATAACCTTCAGAATATTTGTTTGTAAAGATGCTGCCAAGAGCTTCAAGCACTGCTTTAGAAACAAAGTTTTCGCTAGGAATCAGCTCAACGCCTTCATTCACGCGCTGCCATTCCTTATAGAACACAGATGCTACTTGCTTGTCTTGTCTCTCTAATGTTGAAATAGACTTCATTTGTTTCATCTAGACACCCCTATAAGATTTTAACAATTATTTGGTTATTTAAACGAACAAGATAATGCTAAAGACTAATAGCTAAAATGATAAACTAGAAAGAGGATTTATTTAAATGTGTTTTGGAAAAAGAAATGCTAAATTCTTAAATCACATACCATAAATCTTATATATATTAGTTGACTATTAATATCTATGAAGAACAAAACCGCAACAGCTATAAAAAAGAAGCTGAGACATAGAATAATTGAAAAGATAAAACAAAGGATATGGTTAACAACTGCAATAATAATCCTTGCTATCTTGATAATCTCTGCTGTTCTTTTCTTTCTAGGCATCCGCATAAACTTTCTTCTGAACGACGAATTAGTAATTGAGCTAAAGCCATTGGACAAATCTATATTGCTGCATTACAATGAGACAGCCATATTAAATTTTACAGCCATAAACAAGAACTTCATGTTCTGCAATAGTTATTGTGAATACAAACTCACGGATCTGAGCAAAAACAAAACTATTTCAGATACAAACAAGATCTTAAGCTCTAAGAAAACTACAGTTCTTAGCTATGACTTGACCTCAACTTTGCCTGGCTCTGGGCAGATTTTGTATTCTTTCGAGGCAAGATGCAATAACATTAAGAGCTTTCTTTGCAGCACAGATTCGCAGCCAAGATATAAGACATCATTCATAACATTCAACTATGACCTTACAGAACAGGAAAAGCTGTATAAGCAGACTCTGAGAGAATTTCTGATAAACTATTCTAAAGAGTTAGAGAATGTAGACGTATTAAGCCAACAAAACAGCATATTGTTATTTACTAATTTAATGAAGCCATTCTTAAAGCCAGATAAATTTAATAATACAGATGCTATGCAAGGCAAGATTCCTGATGAGAGCAAAGAGCTTGCAACTGAAAGCTATATTTTAGACAGTTCGCTTATTTCATTGAACAAGCAAGCCTCTTATTTTATGGATCTATGGCAGGAAGAGCAGTACACTCAATTAGCTGATGAATTTTCTAGTGCAGAGCTGGAATCATTCAAAAATGAGCTTGAGCGGCATAAGAACAAACTCTTGAGATTAATAGAGAGACATAATTTATTGGCTTTTGACATAGACCAAAGATTAAATACATTAAAAGAACTCAGTGAGATTCAAGATTATTATAGTCAAATAGATATGACAGCTAGGCAGCATAAAATTAATATTTATTTTAATCAGCTAAAAATGCTATATGATAATTTCAATGATAAGAATTTTGAGAGTTATAGTTATATTAGTAAGCAGCTAAATTCAACAAACACCCTATTTACAGAACTAAAAGCAAGATATGCTGCAGATAAAGAACAAGAGAAAAAATTAGGTATAGAGAACATTAGGAAATTGCTGGTGCAGATTAATTATCTGGAAACATATATTGATACTGAAAATACCGCAAATGATACTGACAAGATTAGACTGACAATATTTGACTTTAATAAGACGATAATCCCATGTGACGAAATTCCGTTTTTTATAGAACAGCTCATGTTGCTAGAGAATAAAACAACCTTCACATTAAACAACATAACTTATCCTGTTGCCAATACTTCTGAATACAGAGAAAAGGGGTCATTTAATCGGACTATCCCAAGTGCAAATATTTATTTGAACACATTTTGCAAAACAGCAGGAAAAAAAGAATTTAATGAAAGTAACAATACATTACTTATCCCAAGACAAGAATTGTTTCTGATAAATAGCCAGATACCAGAAAATTTACTGCCATCTATTTCATTCACTCTATCTAAAAATGAGCCAAAATGCTGCGTATTTGGCAAATGCAAAGATTGCTGCACATTTGAAAGTTGCGATGATGAAAGAAATTATCCAGTCATATTCTTGCATGGGCATTCATTCAACAAGAAAGCTTCTCCTGAATCGTCAATTGCTGCATTTGCAGAAATGCAGAAAAGATTGCAGGATGAAGGCATAATAAACGCAGGTGAAATCACTTTTGCTAGCAGCAAAGATGAGACTGCATTTGGTGAATATGGAAGAACTGGATTACCTGTCAGTTTTAGAGCAAATTATTATTATATAGGCTATTTTGATCTTGGCAGATACCAGCTAAGCACGCAAAAATCTGAAAAAATAGAAAATTATGCATTAAGATTAAGAGAGCTAATTGAGTTAGTGAAATACCGTACAGGAGCAAAGAAAGTCAATATTGTTGCACATAGCATGGGTGGATTGGTTGCAAGAGAGTATATTGCATTATTTGGAAACAATGAAAATAATAATAATAATAATAATAAGAGTGATAATAATAATATAAATAAGTTAATCCTAATAGCTACACCAAACAAAGGCATCCGCAGCAAAGCCCAGAAATACTGCAGTTTTATTGGTGCAGATAAAGAATGTGAGGATATGTCTGCAGACAGCATTTTCCTGAAGAGATTAAACGACAAAAATACACCTAAGAAAACAGATAACATTTTCACAATTTCAGGCACTGGATGTAAGATGGATTCAGGAGAAGGAGATGGTATTGTTTATTTAGATGATACAAAACTAGAGGATGCAAAAAACTTTGTTGTTGAAGGCAACTGCAAAGATAGTTTAGGGGTTGAACTTCACAATGATCTGCTTGACCCTGAGTTATATCCTAAAGTGTATGATATTGTTAAACAAGTTCTGAAAGAATAATTAAGAAAATAACAAAACAAAGATACAGCGCAATAAAAGATTAATTATCTATCATTTCTTAATCAATCTCCACATCATAAAACTGCCAACGATTAACATCAAAATATTAAGTATCTGCCCCATCGTAAGCCAGCCAAAAAAATAACCAAGCTGCGAATCTGGCTCTCTTACGAATTCGATCAAAAATCGAAGGATTGCATACAATATTATAAAACTATAAAACAAAAATCCGTCTGGCAGTTTCATATAATGATCGCCTGCATCCTTATCTCCTTTTTTTCCGACTCTGATTTTTCTGTCTTTCAACCACCATAAAACAGAAAATATAAAAAGATTTTTTGCGCTTTCATATAACTGTGAAGGATGCCTAGGCTCAGCTGCATCTTTAAACTTAACAGCCCAAGGCAGCTCTGTAATTCTGCCATATAATTCTCCATTCATGAAATTACCTATTCTCCCGATCATCAATCCTAATGCAAGAGGAAACATAGTCACATCCGCCATCTTGTAGAAAGTTATCCCTTTGTGCTTATGCTTTCTGATGAATAATAAAGAGGCAATGCTTGCACCCAAAAATCCACCATGAAAGCTTAATCCACCGTGCCATAATGCAGAAATCTCAACTGGATTTCCTAAATAATAGAGTGGATTATAGACAACTACATAAATAACACGCGCACCTAGAACTGTTCCAACAATCAAATATATTAAAAACTCAGCCACATCATCGCTAGTAATATTGAGATGCCTTTGCTTTGCAAGATAATTAATCAGAAAGTAAGCGATCACAAACCCTGCAACATAGAACAAGCCATAATATCTTATCTCTAATGTCCCAAGACGTAATAGTACCGGATCAATGTTGTGGATGAACATAGATATAAATAAAAATTAGTGAATATAAATACTTATTGCTACCAAAAGATTTAAAACCCTTAAATAATATACAACAAAAATGCCAGACATAGCATCATTTGCAGCAAATAACCCAGTATTGATCTTAATTCTGTTAACTTTAGTTCCATTTCTGGAGCTAAGAGCTTCCATCCTTTACGGCATCTTCAGCACAAACCTTCATTGGTCAACTGTGTTTTTAGTATGCGTTATTACAAATATTCTGTTAGGTCCTGTCTTGTATTTTTTCCTAGACAAAGTGATGCATATCTTTTTGAGAGTAAGCTGGATCCATAAACTATACACCAGAATTGTCGAGCGCCCAAGAAAAAAGATACATGAAGCAGTCGAGAGATATGGCACTTTAGGAGTTGCAGTATTTATCGGCATCCCATTGCCTGGCACTGGAACTTATTCTGCAGCAATCGGAAGCTATCTATTAGATCTAGGATACAAGAGATTTTTCATCGCAAACCTCTTTGGTGTGCTTATAGCTGGCAGAATCATGACAGCTGGAGCATTATCAGGAAACTCTGCATTAAGTTTTATCCCGCTTATTGACACCAAGATTGCTCTAGGATTTGCAAACATCCAAAATCCTGCATTGACTGTTGTGATGAAGTTTATCACACACGCAGGCAATATTGTTTCAATACTTTTAATAGCTTCAATAATTTACTTCTCTTTCAGAGAGAAAAGAAAACATCTAAAGACTGCATTGCTTGGCATAATCGCAAGCGCAGCAGTTACATATCTTCTAAAATTAGCTATTGCAAGACCAAGACCATTTGAAGCGTTGCAAATAACCGCATTAGTCCAGGAATCATCTAAGACATCATTTCCTTCTGGTCATGCAACAACAGCATTTGCTTTATTTGCATTTGTTAATAAGCATTTCAGCAAAAAAGCAATAAGAGTTTCGTTTTTAATATTTGCACTACTTGTCTCATTCAGCAGATTATATCTAGATGTACATTATCTGAGCGATGTCATTTTCGGTGCATTGCTTGGCTATTCAATAAGCTATCTAATCTTAAAGCTCGAAGAGAATAAGAAACTTCCATGGCAAAAAAAATAAATGAAAGAAAGAAGAATAGAATAAAATTAAAGCAAGAAAAGAACAGTAATGAAGAGGATAATACTGACCAAACTAGAAAACAAAGCAATTTTTCACCTAAAGTTGTTTTAGAAAGAACAGAAGCAAACTTCACTTACAAAGATTACGAGTTTGAAGTCAAGAGAAAGATGTTCCACATAGTGCTTGGATTTGGTGTTGTTGCTTTATTTTACTTTAATATATTTGACGCATCCAGATTGTTTCTGCTGATCTTATTTGGATTGATTACCTGCACACTTGCAAAATATTATAAGATCCCAGGCATCCAGCATATGCTTGATGAATTTGAGCGCAAAGAGAATCTAAAAAGACTCCCTGGCAAAAGCGTGATTTATTTCTTGGCAGGAGCATTGCTTGCGATCGTTATTTTTCCAAAAGACATAGCTGTTGCTTCTTTATTGATTCTTACAATAGGAGACGGCATCTCACCGATAATAGGCATGAGCTATGGCAGGATTAAACACCCATTCAGCAACATCAAGTTCATTGAAGGCAGCATAGCTGGCGCTGCATTCTCAATAGTAGGGATAATGCT
Source organism: Candidatus Woesearchaeota archaeon (assembly GCA_018302185.1). Classification (GTDB taxonomy): domain Archaea; phylum Nanobdellota; class Nanobdellia; order Woesearchaeales; family UBA10200; genus UBA10200. The sequence continues at coordinate 52 of JAGVZX010000062.1, read as the reverse complement.
GTTTGTCTACTGGAGCTACATAAGCATAACATTTTTTGAAGCATTCTTAGCA
>JAGVZX010000061.1 GCA_018302185.1 Candidatus Woesearchaeota archaeon | reverse complement strand
CTTTTTCTGATTCGCCTACCCATTTACTTAATAATTCAGGGCCTTTGATTGAGATAAAATTAGCATCACTCTCTCTTGCAACTGCTTTTGCCAGCATTGTCTTTCCGGCTCCTGGCGCGCCATATAATAAAACTCCTCTAGGTGGCCTTACTCCCATCCTTTTGAATGCATCAGGATTCTTCAATGGCCATTCAACTGTCTCTTTAAGCTCTTGCTTGACTTCATCTAAGCCGCCTACATCTGTCCATCGCACATTTGGGATCTCAACAAACACTTCTCTCAATGCACTTGGCCTTACTATCTTTAATGCTTCCTTGAAATGCTTTTGAGAGACACTTAATTTTTCAAGAACTTCTCTTGAGATAGGCTCATCTTCTTTCAACTTTAATTCTGGGAGAACTTTTCTCAGCACGATCATTGCAGCCTCTTTAACAAGAGCGCTTAAATCTGCGCCTACAAAACCGTATGTTATCTGAGCAATCTCGCTAAGGTCAACGTTTTTTGCCAATGGCATGTTTCTTGAATGTATTTTTAAAATATTTAATCTGCCTTCCTTGCTTGGCACGCCTACTTCTACTTCTCTGTCAAATCTTCCTGGGCGTCTTAATGCTGGGTCTATGACATTAGGGATGTTAGTTGCAGCGATGACAACAACTTTTCCTCGGCTTTTTAATCCGTCCATCAATGCAAGCAACTGCGCAACAACTCTTCTTTCAACTTCTCCTCGAGATTCTTCTCTTTTTGGAGCGATTGCATCTATCTCATCGATGAATATAATGCTTGGAGCGTTTTTTTCTGCGTCTTCGAATGTGTTCCTAAGGTTTTCCTCACTCTGACCGTAGAATTTCGACATAATTTCAGGACCATTAATGACGATAAAATGCGAGTTAGTTTCATTTGCAACTGCTTTCGCTAGGAGTGTTTTACCTGTTCCTGGAGGGCCATGCAGCAATACTCCTTTTGGCGCTTCAATCCCTAATCTCTCAAAAATTTCAGGATGCCTTAATGGCAGCTCTACCATCTCTCTTATCTTTTTTATCTCATCTTCTAATCCACCGATATCTTCGTAAGTTACATCTGGTGTTGCTTCTTCCTTTACATCAATAGCTTCTGGATTAAGGACAATGTCAGTCATCTCAGTTATGACAGCTGAACCTTTTGGATTTACATCAACAACAATGAATTTTATGTCACCAAAACCAAAACCGATTGCGCTTTCATCCAGCATTGAGAAAATATCATCAAAGAAAGGATTTGTGCTCATGGTGTTTCTTCTTCTTGTAGTGCCGCCGAGAGAAACTATGTCTCCTTTTACAATTGCCCTGCCAAGAAGTCCCTGCTTGAATGTTCCTGGAGAAGCTCTTACGATAACGCCTTTTCTTGCAGGAGCGATAGTGACTTTTTTTGCTTCTTTAACTTCTGTCTTTCTTACCTGGACAAACTCACCTATAGAAGTCTTGGCATTCCTTCTCATGATACCATCCATGCGTATTATGTTCAGGCCAAAGTCTCCTGGATATGCCCTGTCAACTATGCCTACTGTCTTTCTCTCACCTTCGATCTCTACAATATCTCCTGGCCTTATATTTATCTTCTGCATAAACCCAGAATCCACTCTTACGATGCCTTTATTTACATCATCCTGCACTGCTTCTGCGACTTTCAGCTGAAGGTTGTTATTTGTTATAGGAAGCGCCATTTTTAATTAGGATTGATCTTTGGTTGTGACATATTATATTTAGTTTTTCAATCTATATCTTCATACTTATTATAAATATTTCTCTCTTTTAAAATTATCTGCTTATTTAAAAGGTTTTAGGTTTTGAAGAATAAATCCATAGCTAAAGAGAAAAGTATTTAAACAATATTAATCCAGTTTCAGATTTGCTACACGCATCATGCGGGGGTGGCAGAGCCTGGTCAAATGCGCAGGACTTAAGCCCATGATAGAACCTATACGCAAGTATGGGAAGATATCCTGTTCCTTAGATGAGCCTTAAAAACTCAGAGGTATGGATACGAGGGTTCAAATCCCTTCCCCCGCATTTTCTTTTTTATTTCTAGTTTCTCCTAATTAATTCTGAACGCAGTGTGTTCATATTTTTGAAACATAATCGTCTTGGTTACCAAGCAGTAACTTATGTTACCGTCTGAACTTTTTGGTTACCAGTTGCATATTTGGGTGACTACATTTTTTGCGTTTTTTGCAGATGGGTGACCACATTCTTGGAAAAGTGTAGTCACCTAAAAAATATTAACTAGGTAGAATAATCAGTGTAATTTCCCTTCTATCTCCCCTTTCCATCCGTCCAATTCTTTCTTGAATCTGGAAATCGTCTTGCCGATATGCTCTGGCTGCGTTTTTAAGACAGCAGAAGTTCGCAACAATATATCTGCAACACCGAGTTTTTCTGATTTTAAGTTAGCAATCTCTAGTTCTGAAAGATTGACTTTTATCTCACCAGATTTGACTCTTGCAAGATAAGCTTCATCTTTTAATTTATCCAGCAACTTTTTAGATTTTTTCCATGCATCGAATAATTTCAATGCATAATCAGGGAGTTCAGCAGATTTTATACCAGCTAATTTTGCAATCTCATCTGCAATATTCTTATCTTTGCTTTCTATTGCTGTGCTTGCATTACCTGCAGTAAATGTGATCCTTACAATGCCATCAGATATTTTAGTTGAGCCAGTAATCACGATTTTGCCTGCTTCTTTTGTATTGTGCAGATGTGTGCCACCGCAGCATTCAACATCAACGCCAGGAATCTCAACTATCCTTAAGAGATTGCCTGGCACTGCTCCCCCCTGATAGATTGCCATTCCATAATTCTTTTCTGCGTCATTGCGCTTGAAAAATGAAAGCTTTGTTGCAATTGCTTGAGAGACAATCTTATTTGCTTCCTTTTCTATCTCTTCAAGCTCTTTTTCTGTCAAAGATTGGTAATGAGTAATGTCAATATGCGCTTTCTCAGGTGTTTTCTTTGCTCCTGCTTGGTTGATATGGTTGCCAAGCACTTTTCTGGCAGCGTAATTTACTATGTGTGTAGCAGTATGGTGCTGGGATAATTGGATTCTTCGCACAGAATCTATCTCTCCATTAATTTCTTGCCCTACCTTGAATTTATTTGCTGCATTCTCATCTTCTAATGCATGCACAACTACATTGCCTTGTTTAAACACATCAACTACTTTTGCGTTGTTTGAATTATTCTTTGTATCTGTAATTTTGCCTGTATCATGCACTTGTCCTCCAGATGTAGGATAGAAATAAGTTTGGTCCAAAGCAATAAAATTGCCTATAACTTTTACTATCTTTGCGCGGAATGTTGTCGTTTTGTAATCATCAAAATAAAGAGCCTTTGTCTCAGAAACACCAGTCAAGTCAACCTGTATCTTCTTTTCTGTCTCATGCTCCTGAACTTGCTTTCTTTCCTGATGCAATTTTGCAACCTTTGCATAAAAGTCAGCAGGCACATTGATTCTGCTGCCTAATTTGGATGCTTCCTCACGGATAAGCTCTGGAGAGATTCCGTTTGAGTCATAGAGCTCGATCAATTTATTGTCATCAACTATCTTTTCAACCTTAAGGTTCTTAGCTTCTGCATCTGCAAATATCTTGTCAACTATCTGCCTCGATTTCTGCTTGGTGTTTGCATATTTGCTTTTTTCGACTTCAAGGATCTCTGTGACTTCATTCAGATTCTCAGAAAGCTCAGGGAATAATGGCTTTAGGTAAGCAGCATGCATCTCTGCAATTTTAGGCAAATCAATATGCCAGTTATATTTCTCGATAAAACTAAGCGCACGTCGCAAAATCACACGAAGATTATACCCTCCGCCAACATTGCTTGGAAGAGCACCATCATTTAAAGCAAACAATAAGCTTCTTGTATGCTCGCCTATTGAATATATTGCAGCCAACGGTAATATCTTATTTTTCAATACATCAGTATCTTCTCCAACTTTCTCTGCAACAAAGTCCCAGACTTTCTCTATATCCTCAACTTCATCGACATTCAAGTAAGAGGAGTATGGCAAGAATCTTTTCATCAGATCAGGATCAGCTTTAACTCCGGTGATTTCATATAATTTTTTTGCAACTGTCGGGAAAGTTGTCTCATAGCTTGTGCTTGTTGCTTTAGTGAACCATGCATTTCTTTCATGGCCCATCCCCATGTCAAGGACTTTAATCTTTAATTCTTGATTGCCTGCAGGAGTCTGCTCATACATCATATAGACTTGGTTTCCAAGCTCTAATCCTCGAGAGAAATATTCCATGCAAGGACCGAAATTACCACCGCCTGCCCATGCATCTTCATGGAAAGTGATCTCTTCTTGTTTTAATCCAATACCCTGCCTTAACCAATTATAGATGTCAGTAAAATATTTTTTTTGGTCCCAATCTTTTGGCTGCATGAAAGCATGCTGGCCTATCATCACAAATCCAGTGTAATGCGCGCCTGTAATGCCGACATTATCAATATCATTAAATCGCAAAGAAAATTGAGGGACAACCAATGGGTTTGCTGGTGGCTCTACTTCACCAGAAACAACGTATGGCTGGAAATCATAGATAGAAGCTTGCACAAAATCTGTATCATCTCTCCATCTGGCAACAACTGGGTATCTTTTTATTGGCGTGTATCCCCATTTAGTGAATAATTTAGCAAATTTCTGCCAAACTTCGATATAATCAAGCTCTTCTTTTGCAGGTGAGTCTCCTATGAACCTAAAACCGCCACTGCAACTTGGATCTCCGCAAGTCTTCTGGTCTTCATTCACGCTCCAAAACATTGTGCCGCATTTGCATTGCTTTCTTGCAAATCCTTCTGATTTCAATACAGAAACTGCATAATATTTCTCAGGGCTCTTGCTTGCAATCGCCTTGAATTCCTTTTTTACTTCCTTGTCTGGCTTCATTTTAATGGTAAAGTATTTGTTATAATTTAAAGCTTTTGTGAAAAAATAGCATTTTGAAAATTATTCTTCGAATATGTTGACATCGCTCGGCTCTCGTAGTGTTAATCGCTTGTATCGTTCAAGCTCCCGCGAAGACAAGGGACAACCCCCTGAACTCTTATGAAAGTAAGTATGCTTGAGCCTCGCAATTGATGCCAACATATATTTTTTCGAAATATACAAAAAAAAACCGCATCTTTTATATATCATCAGTATTTTTCAGGCTTTGGTGAATATAATATGGGATACAAAGATAGGATGAAAAAAGAGAGAAAGAAAGACGGATTTTCTCCAAGAGGATTTACCAGCAATTATAGCGGTGACTTCTCAGGCGGAGGCGGTGGCGGCGGATATGCAGACAGGAAGATGTATGATGTAAAATGCTCAGAATGCGGGCAGGCTACACAAGTACCTTTCGAGCCTAAAGAAGGCAGGCCAGTCTACTGCAAAGAATGTTATAGGAAGAAAAAACCGTTTTAAAATAATTGACGATTTATTTTTTTGTTTATTTATTTCATTCTCTCTTATCTTTTTTAAAAACCGCAAACTATATATAGGTATATTTACTTATAATTTTCAGGGTAAATGATCAAAAAGATATAATCTCTAGAAAACAACAAAGATAAGAGCGAAGAGAAGGACATGGCAAAAAAAACCGAGCAAAAAAAACCAGATAAGAGATCAGAAGAGCAAAGCTCTCAGCCAGATATTGTCACAGGAGAGCATTGCCCTATGTGTATGCAGAAGACAGCTACTTTAAGCGAGCATTCTGTTGAAGTTCCTTATTTCGGCAAGATATTCGTATTTTCATTGATATGCACAAATAAAGACTGCAATTACAAGATTGCAGACGTTGAGGCAGAGCAGCAGAAAGAGCCTTGCAAATATACGATTGAAGTTGATTCTGAAGCAGACATGAAAATTAGGTTTATCAAAAGTTCGCAGGCAACTGTCAAGATTCCTCATATGGTTACAATAACTCCAGGGCCTGCAAGTGAAGGATATATCTCAAATATAGAAGGTTTGCTTAACCGCGTCAAGGATCAGGTTGAATCTGCAAAGAATGATGCTGAAGATGATGATGACAAGAACAAGGCAAAGAACATGCTGAAGAAAATATTGCGTGTCATCATCATCCT
>JAGVZX010000060.1 GCA_018302185.1 Candidatus Woesearchaeota archaeon | reverse complement strand
GGTTATGTTTATGCCGTTGCAATTTGCTCTTGTGCAGCTTACGTTTACGCTAACATTGAATAATCCGTATCTTGTCACATTAATGTCTGAAGTTGGGTAGAGAAGCTGCATGCCAACAATAGGCTTTAGTGTAACATTTATCAGTATTGTGCTATAATTATGATTACTGCTCGTATCATTGACAGAAATATTAAGATTGTAAATACTGGCATTAAGTGCAGTATTATTCTGCAGGAAACCTGTGCAGTTTATTGTGAACGCTGTATCGTTTATTCCAAAACAGCTGACACCGTGAATATCACTTGCATTAAAATCAACAGCTATTCCATTCAGGTCATATACAGACTGGTTTGAGATTGAAGTGAATGCAGGCTTGAAAGTATCGCTTACATTCACCCAGAATGTTGTGTAGTTAAGATTATTGCTTGTGTCATTGGATGTGATGTTGAGATTGTATAACCCAATAGCAATAAGCGTATTATTCCTTAAATGGCCTAAACAGTTTATTGTGAAATTAGTGTCATTTACAGTAAAACAGCTTATGCCTGTCGAATCTGTAACATTTATTGTGGTGTTTAATGATATGCCATATTCCTGAGTCCTGTTTGTTATATTTACAAAAGCAGGGTATGTTATATCTATAGTAAAAAATAGCAATGTCTTATTAATGTTGTCTTTGGTATCATTGGACCAAATAGTCAGATTATGCTGTCCTTCTCCCCATGTTAATGTAACTATGTTTGCGCAACTTGCAAGCGTTGTGTTAACACTGTATGTGTCATTGCTATACCAACATGAAGCCAGATTCTGGTCTGTGACAGTATAGTTAATATCTAAATTTGTATCTGAGGTTTTTGTATTATTCGTTGGTGTTGTAATCGTCAAGACAGGAGGCTTTAGATCATGTATCATGCTTCTGTTGCTGCTCCAGACATAATTTCCGTCATTATCATACACAAGGCATGCCCACGTATAATTGCCTTCTGCTAACTCAAGTGTCCAGTTAGCTTTGAATGTTTGCAGACCTGTGAAATTTGTTGTGGCGTTCAGAACAAAGCTTTTGTTTGTGTTATTTGTGATGTAAAAGCTGACATTCTCCAAGCCTTTGCTGTCATCTACAGTGCAGTTGAATGTGATATTCTGAAGAGAATAAGCAAACTCAAAGTTATTTATTGGTTGTGTTTGTGTAATATATGGCGCAGCTGATCCATATTGTGACATCTTGACAGATGTGCCTCCTGCCATATAAACAATGCCCTCTGCAATCACTGGACCGCTGCCTAAATTCGAGCCTGCAGAAACTTTGCCTATTAAATTTCTGACATTAAATGCATCAAATTGATAGAGACTGCTGCTATCGGTAGTAAATGCATAGAGGTCATTTACTGCAATTTCGTTCAAGAATCCAGAGGTGCTAGTATAATTAGAAACCTGTATGCTAATATTTGATGCATTCAGCTGATAAAATACATTGTCATTGCTCCCTATATAAACATAACCATGTGCAATTGCAGGAGCTCCCCATACTACGTTGCCTGTCGTATAAGTAGCTACTAATATGCTGACGTTTGATGCATTCAGCTGATATACTTTATTATCATTACTTCCAACATATACATAATTTTCTGTGACTGAAGGAGCTGAATAAGCGCTCGAGCCGGTGCCTATATTGTAGCTAGCTATTGATCTACTTACATTAGTGGCATTCAGTTGATATAAGCTCCCAGTTGATACAGATAGATAAGCATAACCATTTGCAATCGCAGGCTCTGTATATGTTCTTGACCCAAATGTGTATGATGCAATAAACTGGCTTATATTAGTTGCATTAAATTGATAAAATTTCCCGTCATTTCCAGTTGTGACATAAAGATATCCGTTAGAAACTGCTGAGCCGTAATAGGCATTTCCATTGCTTCCTGGAACTGAATATGTTGCAAATGTCTGGTTGGTATCTGAAAGATTCAGCTGGTAAAAAGTGAGAACATCTCCGCCCATATACAATGAATCACCTGCCATAGATGGAGAGATGCTAAGATCATCAAAAGTTCTCCTATTGATAACTTTGCTGATATTGCTCGCGTTCAATGCGTGAAAGATTCCGCCATTGTCCCCAAAAAATAGTGTTCCATTTGAAACTGATCCTGTATAATATGCATATAAACCAATATTAGTATATGTTTGCACAGGCGCTGTCGATATATTAGGCGGAGCAAATGAATTTGTATATCCTGAATGGTTGAGATATCTTTCAAACATTCTCCAGTCATCTGGGCTTGTTGATTCTGATGAAAATGTTGCTAATACAGTTGGAACTAAATTTATTATGATGCCTAATAAGATCATAATTCCTAACAATAGGGTTATTTCTTTCTTTGCTTTCATTTTTCCTTCCAATAGTGTAATTTTGCTTTTCCAACTTCTCTGACTCTGATAAGCTCTGCGCCTTTCAGCTCTGCGAGTATGACAGGAACAGTGTTGCGTGAAATTTTTAGCTTTTCAGCTATCTCGAGAATAGTCCAGCCGTCTGTGTTGCTCTTCAGCAATCTTATAACTGATTCTTTCTTATCTTTCATAGTGCATTGATGCATAGCATTAAATAGTGCATTAATGCATTATAGTTTATAAAGATTTTGGAAATATATATGTGCAAAATAAATATTTACGAAGCAGCTGCCGCAGTTGGCATTAGTATTGATCATATTATGAGTTGCTCCTCCTCTACGCATAGAAACTAGACATGAAAATGGAAAAGCATTGCGTGTTGTGTTAACTGATGTGTAATTAGATGATTTTGCCCGTCGCAACATTAGTGATGTTATTGGATTCATGCCAACTAAATTGGCGGCAGCTGCTATGCACCTGTTATTCCTCAAAGAAAGTTATTTATGATTTCTCTTGTACCAACTACTTAAGCTGTTCTCTAAGTTTTCAGCTATTTTTCTCTCTTTCTCTTCCTTATCATCTTTTGGCTGATGTCTTCTTAATCCGTGGTTTCTGCTTTGGATGTATCTCTCCTTCATCTTGGGTTTTTCTATGTAAAGGAGCATTACTGCAATAATAAAGATCATAGGTACATAAAAAAGATATTTTTTGAATGCCTGTCTTTTGTCACTGATAGTTATCTGCAATGGCAGCTCAGCCTTTGCTTTAATCTCCTTGCTTGTGTCAGTTGACTTCAGGTTGTCGCTTGATGAAGCTGGGCCGTTTGGCGATTCCGCCTTATTTGTCTGATTGATCTGTAACTTATCAATGCTTTTTACTACAGGAGCTCTTGTTATCTTGATCTCAACTTTCTTATCGATAGAATTGAATTCAAGCTTTGCAATATTACTTTCTAGCTCATGCAATCTTACATCTGCATCGTAAATCCCATCATCATCAATATCTAGGTTTGTAACTTCACCTTTTTTTAGGATAATGATTTTTGCGCCTAAATGCAGGGTTATCTGGTCTCTTGTCTGGATTATTATGCTGGATTCATAGTACTTCTCTTTGATGTATATCCTGTACTGGCTGCCTTCTTTGAAATTTACAAACAGATTCTTGTTTAGATTAGATATATATATGCCGCTTGTGCTTGTTGCTCCTCCACTAGAAGATGCAGGAGATGTGCCAGCGCTTGATGAGGTTCCTTTTATTCCAGAGTATCTTAAGTTGCTCACAACAATGGTCGTGCCCTGGTCAACGCAAGTTATTCCATTGAGAGTTGCGCTTCCTCCTAAGCATGTTGTAAAGCTTGTCTCATTTGCTCCATCGCAGCCAGAACTTATCTCATCAACAGAGCCTATCTCTGCATCTTTTACACAGAGTGTAGTGAAGCTGCTGTCAGTGATGAGCAGGCTTTTGTTAAAGTCTTCCTGCAGCTGACCAGAGAGGTTTACGACAACTGAATTTGATGTGAGCACTACTTTAACTTTCCTTAGATCCAAAGCTCCTGCGCTGAAATTGTGTGTAAAATTAATGACTGGAGTACTGCCCTCTCTTACTGTTATTTCTTTCACATCTGTGAATGTAGTAAGGTTTGTGCTATTACCAACTGTAATGTTCAACACACTAAATCCGCTTGAGGTGACGTGTGAAAGATTCCCAAATAATTTATCCTGTGATTCATGGACATCATCGCCGTCATAATCTATAAATGATGGGATGAACTGTCGAGTGCTTGGGTCATTTGTGTTGCCTGCATCATCCTGGCATGAGACATTCCAATAATAATCTGCCCAGCTTAATCCATCAACTAGGATAGCTGCCTGCGTATTGTTTGAAACAGAAACATCTCTTTGGAATATAGCGTTATTGATAGATAGATTGCAGACAAGTGTTATGTCAATATTATCAGTAACTGACCAGTTGAAATAGACACTTGTCGAATTTGTCTTGACGTTATTATTCGGGCTTAACAAAGTTACAGATGGCTGCACCCTGTCGATGATAAACCAAGTTGTGGTGTTTCTTGTGTTTGCTGCGGCATCTCCTGCAAACACATTTAAAGTATGATTTCCATCTGAGTAATTGTTAAAATTAATAAGATCTGTCCAGTTATGGTAATTTGTGTTGCTTGCCCAGGAAGATGAATTTGTCTGTATTAAAGTCGTAGATGAACTTGTTGAAGAGATGTTAAAATAAGTTCTGTTCAAAGTGAAATCCTGCACCACGACATTCAGGGAAAAGTTTTTATTCCTAAATTCACCTGATGGCGAAGGGACAATAAGCTGGATGCTTGGATTTACATTATCAAGAGTGAAAGTTACGTTAGTTCTTGCAGTGTTTCCCAATGAGTCATTTGCAGAAATACTGAGCATTACTCCAAATTGCACATTTCCTAAAGAAGATGTGTTCCATGTTGCATCCCAATTACTAGATGATGAAAGCGAGCCGTTTGCAAGTACGACAGATAAATTTGAAAGGTTAAGGAATTCATATCTTGCATTCTGCACTCCAAGAACTGCATCAGAAATCTCAGTTGAAACATATACTACATACCCTATTGCGCTTCCGTTTAATGGGCTGGTCAAACTGATTACTGGCGGTGCCTGATCAACTGTAATATTTCTAGCAACGGAAGTTCCTATGTTTCCCGCATAATCTGTGCAGTTCACAACCCATTGCTGTGTCCTGTTTTGAAGATTTGAAAAATTAAATGTTGCATTGAACTTGGAAACTACAGATGAATTGCTGGCTCTTTCAACAAACAATATGCTGTTGTGCACATAAAGCGAGCAGTTAAGTGATGTTGCAATTGCATCAGTTGCATTAAACGTAAAATTCATGCTCGAAGAAGTTGTGTTTAAGCCGTTAGCTGGAGAGATTCCTGCAAATGTAGGCGCAGCAGTATCGAGCACTATAAGGCGTGTTGTTGTGCTGTTGCTGTTTCCATATGTGTCATTTGCAGTTGCATTGATGTAATAGGTTCCGTCTTGCAGGTTAGAGAATGTTACAGTATATGATGTTCCGCTTCCTGTTGACCTGTTATACAAAGATGTTGTGTTGTAAATAAACACAGTGATGTTAGCAGGATTTGAATCAGTTGAGCTTATCCTTGCAGTTATTGATGACTGTGAAAGATTTGCAGATGAAGTTGTACCAGAAGCAAAAGAGATCACTGGGTCAATATAATAAGTGTGTGACCTTGTAACTGTATTGTTTGCGTTTCCAGCAAGATCAGTTGCAGTTGCATTTGTATAATAAATTCCTTCAGGCAAGCTTGTAAAGTTGATCGATAAAGATCCTATTGAAGAATTTGTAGAGTTTGTTGAATTGACAAGTCCAGTTGAATTATAAAGCTGTATCGTTGTGTAATTTAGGTTTGTGTCTGAGACGCTTACGGTAACATAAATATAATCAGTTGGCAGGGTTCCTGCTGCTGTCGAAGAGCTTCCATAGATAAGGTAAGGGATAACTGTATCTTGTGTAAAGGGAATACTGCTGAAATTCTGCTTATTTGCATTGTCTTTTATATAAGCTACCCACGTGTTAGATCCTTCGCTGCTTGACAGTCCTGTAAAATTTATGCAATCCTGGACAGAGGAATTAGTTGCACCATTGTCTGTAGAGTACCAGCATCCATATACATTAGTGTCTCCAAAAGTATACTTGAGCTGAGTCAG
>JAGVZX010000043.1 GCA_018302185.1 Candidatus Woesearchaeota archaeon | reverse complement strand
CGCTTAGCTGTAAATCCAAATAATACTGCTAAAAAAATAATAAAAATCCACCTAAGTGCAGTATACTTCACATCGTATTTTCGTATCATTTTTATAACCTCGCTCTTTAGTTCATTTAGTCTCCAATATACCTAAATGGATATTATTACATAAGATCATTATGCAATCACCCAGTGTCCAGTAGAAGGGTCTTGGACAACATTGCTATAACTTCCTCCCCAAGGTGAATTACCTGTGCCTGGTACAAAATATGGATTACTAGTTGGATAGGTTGCCCCTCCACTAGTTACGTATCCTACTCCCTGCACATATCCACTACCGCCTTGATTTATATTTTGCTGGGCAGTTTGACTTATTGCTTTTGATGAATCAGCTTGACTACTTGGATTAGAAATGCTTGGGCTACCAGATTGTCTATTGTCTTCATTATCGTCACTAATTACTCCATATTTGTAATTACAATTAATTATTTTACACTTTAAATCTTCTTCTGTTTGCTCTTTTTTTGGTTCAATTTTTTGAACACACTCGGCTTCAGTTCGACAAACATCTTCACTACTGGTTAAAGGAATTTCCATAATAATATCAAAAACCCCCGGAAGAGCTTTTCCTGCGCTTTTTCCTAAACCTTTTTCCGCAGCTTGCCCTATACCTTCGCTAGCTCCTCCAGCCGCTCCACTCTCTGCTAAATTAGGATTTTTGTTTTTATCACCATAATATTTATCGTAAGCGTAATCCAATATTATTGTTATAATAATTGCTAAGGGTATAGCTATGTACCATACCACATGTCCTGTAGGATCTGTATTCTTCTGTGGGTTGTTGCGTTCAAAACTATAGCGGTTAAGGCTCTGAGGGTCATAAACATTCTGTATCAAGGTATCAGGCTGCATAAAAATCCTTAAATTAGGATTGTATTTCCTAGCATGAAAATCATAATCCTGCACCAAAGAATCATATTCTTTCGCTTCATAACTAAATTTATTCTCTATTACACCATGCAATGGCTCCGCAAAAGGACTGAACAGATTTTCCTCAATAACATCTCCTGATTCATTCAAAACAATATGAACACTTCCTTCATGGTCTGGCAAGACATATCTTTTCCTTCCATCAATATCTTCATATCCAACTAAAATTCCGTCTTGATAGATATTAGTTATGTTATAAGTTCCGCTTGAATTTTGAATCACTATATAATCATCATCAAAATAATACGTAGAATATTTCAAGGAGCCATTACTATAAAATTCGTCTTTTATCAAAATCCTTTCTTCCACTGGGTGCCAAGTAAAGTGTTCCTGAGAAAAGCCAAAACCAGTCTGCCATAAGCTAATACTGTTACATTGTCGCTTTGTCAGCATAGTAGTTCATTTCACTGGCGACTATAAAAGATTTGTGCCGTTCAGAGTAAAAACCAAAAAATTTATTAAGCTGGCAGTACTGGCAGTAATTATGAAACAAGAAACTGTGACCATACCGAAAGAAGAGTATACAAAACTTAAAAAGAAAGCAGAAATTGCAGATGATATCCTCTTACAGCTGGAAAGCAGCCTGAAAGATGCCGAAGCTGGAAGAATAAGAAGAGTAGCCTAAACTGATTCTATTATTTTCCTGTACCTTTCTTTATTTTCAATAACATGGTCAATTATTTTCTGCTGGTCTTTTTTTGAGCCAAAAGATGCCAGCAAAATCTTTGAAACACCCTTGTAGATTAAGTAGTACATTCTTTTGTCTCCAAATTTCTTTTCCCTGAACCAATCAAATATTAATGGCTTGCCTGTTTGTGGATTTTCGATTAGCTGCTGTTTTATTTTATCAACCCACTCCTGCTCAACTTTTTCCATTGCCCCATACAATTTTGAAAAAGTTTCAGTCTCATATATCTGATAAGGCATAATATTGCATGAATACCGCTTGTATAAATACCTATTGCTGAGCAAGTTTCACAAATATACTTCGAAAACTTGAACGAAAACATTTGAAAAACTTCACTACCACTTGCACAAAATGCACTCTGAAGAAAAAGCGATTAAGTTATGATTCACTCTCTTTTTAATGCCAACCGACCCCCAAAATGCCTATTCAATTTTAACCTATTTAAAACTTCCTCTTTTATGCCATTAGCTCGTTAAATTTATAAATTAACCCGAAATCTCTTGGAGTATGAAAATACTCGTGACAGGAGGAAACGGATTCATCGGGCATACTTTGGTTAAGCATTTGCTTGATGAAGGTGGCCAAGTCAAGGTTATAGACATCAAGCCAATCAAATTCACGCACAAAAATCTTGAGTTTGTAAAAAAGTCCGTTCTGGAAGACATAAGGTGGGACATGAGGGACTGTGATATGGTTTACCACCTTGCTGCCGAGCTGGGTGTCGTGAATTCTGATAAAAAGCCGTTGAATACGCTTGCAGTCAACATAGACGGGACTGTGAATATATTCAGGTGCGCTCTCGGCACGGGCGTCAAAAAAATCGTGTACACCTCCTCTTCAGAGGTTTATGGCGAGCCCAGGGAAATCCCCATAAAAGAAGACAGCCAGAAAAGCCCTGTGAGCATTTACGGCGTTTCAAAACTGACAGCAGAGATGTATGCAAAGGGGTATGTGCAGGAATACGGCATGGACATTAATCCGGTAAGGCTGTTCAATGTCTATGGGCCCGGGCAGGGCTTTGAGTGGGTCATGCCTATTTTCATGCAAAAGGCGCTTAACGGCGAGCAGCCTTTGGTTTTTGGCGACGGAAGCCAGGTCAGGTGCTTTACACATATAGCCGATGTTATCAGCGGGATTGAAACAGTGAGAAAGAAAGGCGCAAAAGGAGAGGCGTACAACATAGCCAACACAGACAAGATTACAATGAAAGAGCTTGCTGAACTGATAATCAAGTTTTCCGGCAAAGATATAAAGCCGAGAATAGCCGGATTTGGAAAAGAGACAAGGCAAAAAGAAAGGGAGATAATGAAAAGAGTGCCTTCCATTGAAAAATTAAGGGCGCTTGGATGGCAGCCGAAAGTCAATATCCAGGAAGGCATCAAAACAACTTACAACTGGTACAAAGAGCATCTTGGCAAGGAGAGCTTATTTTATGAGTAAGTGAATCAGTTCACTTCTTTCCCTTATACCACTTTATTGTCTTCTTAAGACCGCCGTCGAGCTTAGTTTCCGGAGACCAGCCCAACAGCCTTTTGGCTTTTGATATGTCGCCGTATACATGCATAACTTCATTTTTCCGCTGCGGCAGCGCCCCTGCCTTAATCCTGCTTTTGCTCTTGCATAGCTTCACTATACTTTCTGCAATCTTTCTTATCTGGACTTCTTTTCCGGAGCCGATATTGAAAATCTCCCCTTTTGCGCGCGGATTGGCGGCAGATTTAAGAAGAGCGTTCACAGCATCATCAACATACAGGAAATCCCTTGACTGCGTGCCCTGCGTCATGATTATTTCTTTTCCGGCAAGAGCAGAATTTATAACAGATGGTATCAATGACGATATTTGCTGGCATGGGCCATACAGCGCTGAAAATCTTAAAATTGTAATCGGCTTTCCATATGCCTGGAATAACCTGCAGTAAAGCTCTGCCACTGCTTTTGAAGTGCCGTAAGACGAAGCAGGATTCAACTTATATTCTTCCCTGAAAGGCACAGCCTGACTGCCATACTCTGCATAGCTGCCTGCGAAAACAAGCCTTGAATAGTTGACTGCATTGCCTGATATGAGTAGGTTCAGCGTGCACAGCACATTTGACTCAAATGCATGCTTAATCTCTTCAGCGCCCTCGCTTTTTCCAAGGTACCCTGCCAGATGGAATATTATGTCCGGCTTTATTTTTGTTATAATCTTTTCTGCTGAACTGTAATCTGACAAGTTCGCTTTATAAATTTTAGCCTGGTCAATCAGCCCTTTTACAGAAGTCAGCCTGGAATTCACAATGCCATAGACCTGCCCATTATCTGCAGCCAATTTTTTTATAAGGTGCCTTCCAAGAAAACCGCTTGCCCCGGTTACAAGTATTTTCGCGCTCATTTTCCAAATAACGTCCTAAGCCTGAAATTAAGCACTTCCAAGCCTACTTTAAAGCCCTCTTTAAGGACGTTGAATCTTGAGTCATTCCTATCCCTGAAAGTTACAGGAACCTCAACAAGCCTGTACCCTTTTTTGACGGAATAATACACAAGCTCTGTGTCAAAGAACCACTTCTGGCCCTTTACAGACGGCCATACGTTTTTTGTAATTTTCATGTTCCAGAATTTTGCCCCGCAGCTGCTGTCAGTGGCACTGATTAAAAACAGCGCCCTCACCAGGTTATGGTACAGTTTTGAAAGAAGCAGCCTCATGACATGCCTTTTTATTTTAGCCCCTTCCGCATACCTTGATGCTATGGCTATGTCGGCATTTTTGCAAATCACATTGTCCATCAGCCTGTAGTACTCCTCCATTTTTAACGGAATATCACTGTCTATCCACCCGGCATAAGGCGTATTGCTTCTTAAAGCCGTGTAAATTATTTTGCCCCCCTTGCCATCGCAATTGACATTGATGTAAGACACATCTTTATGCTTTCTTGCAAACTCCCTGCTTATAACAGGAGTTTTGTCTGTGCTGTTGCTGTCCACTATCACAAACATACACCTGCCGGGAAACTTTTTTGAAATTCCATTGTATATCTCAAGCAGGTTTTTGCGCAGAATTTTCTCTTCATTGTAAGTCGGTATAATAATTGTGATGTCGCGCATAAGGCAAAAAAAGATGCCTTATTTATAAATTTTGGGTTGGCCAGCCTGAATGCCTTTTGGCCAGGGCAATCTTATTTCTTTGAGAAAGAAAGGTAAGTAACTATTATGTGGTTGAGTATTATGTGGGCATCCTCAACAGGCCCGTACTCGCCGCTGTAAGAAGGAAAATGTATGCAGTGCATTGCCTCTTTTTTCAATTGGCCGCCGTCAAAGCCGACTATCCCGATTGTGATTCCTCCATTTGAATTTGCGTACTCCACAGCTTTTAGTATGTTCTTTGAGTTTCCGCTTGCAGAAATCCCCACTACAACATCGCCTTTCTCCATCATGGCTGACAGCTGCTCGACAAAAATGTTCTCATAGCCAAGGTCGTTGGCAAGCGCAGTAGCCAATGCGCTGTTGTCCACAAGGCTCATTGTCCTGAACTTATCCTTTGTGTCAGGCGATACATTTTTGCAAAGGTCTGCTGCAAAGTGGGATGCCGTTGAAGCGCTTCCCCCATTTCCCATGAAGAAAATCCTTCTGCCGTCCTGCCTGGCCTTCAGCAATACACCAACAAAAGCCGATATTGGCTTGGAATCCGCTTTTTGCAGTATTGAATGCAGGTAATCAGAATAATCCTTTGAGTACTGCTCTATTGACTTTGAATTATCGAACATTCCCTTTAGCCTGCTCATGGGGACAAGAATATCACATTATATAAATAATTTTGCTTCCCTGCGGCTCGTAGCCAAATTCAAGCTCCAGGAGGCTGCTTAACGATTTTCTCACTTCATTTTGGCGCTTGCCTTCTGCATAAATCAGAAGAAATCCGCCGCCTCCGGCGCCAAGGATTTTCCCCCCAAGAGCCCCGGCTTTTATTGCCCTTTTATAATACCCGTCTATTGCGGAATTTGAGATGCCTTTTGTCACCTGCTTTTTCAAATGCCATGACTTGTCAAGCAGCCTGCCGAATTTACTCAAGCCGCTGCCTTTTTGGATAATGTCCCTCATCTCGCTGCCTATGTCCCTCATCTGCTTCAGCACCTTTATCTTGCTTTTTGTCTCCTTCTGCTGCCTGGTAAGTATGGAAGCAGAGTCTCTTGTTACATTTGTGTAGAAGACCATAAGATTCCGGAATAACCCTTCCCTCACTTCTTTCCTGCAGATCAAAGGATCGACAAGGGTATTCTCGTCTCTAAGAAACTGTATGTAATTAATCCCGCCGTATGCAGCAGCATAGTGGTCCTGCTTTCCTATCGGCCTTCCCAGCATTTCTATCTCTATATGGCATGCCTCTCTTGCAAGCTGTTCAGGTCCTGCAAACTCCCCTTTAAATGTATGAAGGGCATGCAGCAATCCAACCCCAAAGCTGCTTGAAGAGCCAAGCCCTGTTTTTGCAGGTATATCCGCCTGTATAGCCACTTCTATAGGCTCGTCAATCCCAAGAAGCTTAAGAGCTTCTCTTACAATAGGGTGCTG
>JAGVZX010000042.1 GCA_018302185.1 Candidatus Woesearchaeota archaeon | reverse complement strand
ACTCAATCTGCTCAAGCTTTTCTTTTTTTAGAGTTTGAATCCTCTGCCTTTTTTCAATGCTGCCTTTTTCTATTGCTTCGATTGTCAGCAGGAAATTGTTCTGTTGTTTCAACTGCTGATTCGGCTGCTCTAATTGTGCGTTAGACTGCTGATTTACTTTCTGAGCAGGTTGTTGATTGATTTCCTGATTAAGTTGATTATTTGTTTGGGGTTCATCCATAAGAAATCAGTTATAAGAGATTGTATTTATAGTTTGCTCTTACAGATTAGCAAAAAATCAATTAATATAATATTTGCCTTCTTCAAGCCTCATGCTGACTCCAAACTCATCTTTAGCAGCAGCTAATACAACTGTCCTCAAAAAACCAAGCTTAGCCTCATCAAAATAAGGCTTATTTTTTACATTTTTTAGGATACCTATTAGAAAACCTGGAGAGAGCTCAATATCATAATCACGTGGACGATCAACTGCATGCTCAACTGCGCCAGTTATTCTGGCAAGCGCATCTGGCAAAGTTATTCCTTTATATCCTGCAATGACCTCTGCAGGCTGCATCAGATAATCACCTAATGCAAGATATCCTTCAATATGCTCAGTTGCTTTTCTATCCTTCAAAGTGCTTTTTATGATGCCAACTAACCTTGATACTGCATCTTTGATATCTTTCTTATGCACCGGAGTCAATGTTTCATAATGCCTGTCAAGAAGCGTAAGAAGGCTGGCAAGCTGTGTCCGGAATATTTCATAAATATCTTTTTCTTTATCCTCAGAATCTGCACCTTGCGAAGCAGCAAGTCGTGACCTGCCAGCGTTATAAACTCCTGAACTTGGTTTAGGCGATCTGACTATTATCCTGCTGTGACCTTGAGTTAATGCAAGCCTGTCTTTTGCTTTCCTGACTTCTCCTCGTAGCTCCTCGACATTATAGCCTTTATGCAATGCAAGATCAATTAATTCAGGGCATTGCTCAAATATATTCTTTTCTTCAAAGATATATCTCATAACTTGAACCTCAGGCGGATCTCTCTGTGAATCCGGATCATTCCTCTTGAGCCATTGATAGTATCCTATAAGCAGCTCAAGCCTATCAACATCTTGGCCACGTGATTCCCAATATGCCTCAAAAGACTCTGCTTCTTCGCTCCACCGAGGAGGATCGCCTGTCTGAGAGAGTAAAGCGCCTTCTGCTAAGATATACCATATTCCTTTATTTGCACGTACAGTTGCTCTTGTCATGTCATGAAATTTTTGTCCTTTAGGCCAGTTAACATCCCAGAATGATGATTTCTCTATTTCTAGTTCAAGAGGAGATTTCCTAACTACTTCGTCTGATGTGTTTTTTTTGTTGCTTACCATATTATCTGCCTGCTACCCTATAACCATCTTCATGCACTTCTAATTTTAGCTTATATCTTTGCTTAACAGCCTCTATCACCAATCCTTCAAGATATTCAATCTGATTTTTATCATAAAGCACATATGTTCCGCTTTGTACTAAAACATTTCTGCGCTTATACGCCGACATTTGCTTAAGATCATCATATAATTGTTTTTGAACAGCAATAGTACCAAGACGGTTCTTGGCAGTGACATTTGCACGTGAGTTAACAATCACAGTTGCTGGCTGATGCAGATATGGAAGGAGTCGCGTATAATCAGCCTTGCTTTGACTATGCATCCCTTCTTGTTGCTCTAAATCATCCATGTGAGAAAGAACGCCCTCTAAATCTTTAATGGCTTGTGCTGATCTTCTGACATTAAAATCAGGAGCATGCTCTTCAAGTGTCCTGCTGAGCTCACCTAATTGCCCATAGATTCTATCAGCATAAGCGCTGGTCGGATGAAATTTGCGATTACTCTGTGAATGTGGCAGAGATGTTAGCTCTTGACCTGAACCTAATGCATGTATCATCTGCTCTAAACGAGAAGTAGTGATCGGACCATCTAGTGCTGCCTTAAGAAGTTTCTTGTTTTCAAGAAATAACCCTTCGTTCCTTAGTATAAATCCCATGACTCTCCAAGAAGGCGGATCATTGCCGCGCGAAGAAGCATGCTCCTTAAGCCATTGATACCTTTCTAAATAAGCCTGTATCTGATCTTGGGAGATTCCTCGCTCTTCCCAATACGCATCAAATGAATCTGCAGCGCCTTTCCATCTTTTCTCTTCTCCAGATATATTTATAGCTTCAGCTACCAGGTACCATGAAGCATTATCAATTCGCGCAACGAATCTTGTCTGCTTATGAAACTCTTCACCTGTGCTCCAGACAATACTGCGAAGCGTAAGGTCTTTCAATTTTGCAATATCCAGACCTGCTCTCTTAGCCGGTAAAGTTGTTTTCTGTGCCATATTATTAGATTTATCTTTTGTATTTTTATTTTATACGCTAATCACTTAATTTATAATGCTTTAATTCACTGTACATTTTTATATTTTGTTTATATTTTCTCTCATGCAGCCCATCTTTCCAGTTCATCTAGGCTATTGAAATGCTTTCTTATGTCTGCTAAAAATTTGTCGGGATCAAACACTTCTTTTGAAAGTGATTCAGCTTTACGCGCAGCAGGGATCTCATAAGTGCTCGCGGATTTCATGCTGATTCCAATTGCTATTGCTGCCTCTTTACCTGCAAGCTTTGCGCCTGTCATATACTTTGCAAATATTAGACGGCGCTGCTGTTCAGAAAGGTACGGAGATATCCTGCTATACATCTCTTCCATGAAAGGCTTGGTCTGTTCAGAAATATACTGCTGTGCCTGATGATAAAGCCATTGGGAAACAGCCTCTTGCCTGCTAAGAACCTCTGAAAATTCATCTGGCTTGCGGACAAGATTGTCCAGCAAAATACCATAACAATATTCTCTTGCAACACGCTCTACCTCAATAAATAATAACTTCCTATCATCCTTTGTAAGGCCGTATGCCCGCAAATAAAACTGAAATAATGGGTGCATGGTTTTTCTGTATTGCTCTGCAGCATAGTCTGCCACATAAGATGCAAGTGGCTGGAATACCTGCTCTAATAAGATTCTTCTGGCACTGGCAGAGAATACATCCCTAAATAGATCTGCTGCATATTGAACACGCTCATTGGAATAAGGCGCGCGCGATAAAAATTTTAAATCTGTCGGTCTTGTATGTAGAAGTATAAGCAATCTATTATGCGAAATGTTATAAAGCCTTGCCAGCTCTCTTCCATCAACAATCGGCATCAGCAACGATAGCTCATCTAATTGGGCAGGAGTCAGCGAAACATGAGGCTTTCTTTTAAGAACCATGTCTTCAAGACCATCAACTCCCCTACGCATCGCTTCTACTGCCAGATATACTAGACCACGGTCATCAACTCCGACAGATCTTGAGACACCTAGATTAACAGCATTGACTAAACCAGATTTTCTATGTTGATAGATAAAAGAATATGGCAATCCAGTAATTGCAGAAACATCTCTTAGTGTGAATCTCTTCATCTCATCATTAGCCTGTATAATAGTATCCAGAAATCCTCTTAGCTTTTCGCTAGTCAGACTATGTTTTCTCGCTAATTGTCTTAACTTAGCAGACATGTGCTGCCTGAGCATTTCTTGAGTTAGGTCAAATGCACTTAAGTCATCCTGTGAAAATTGTTCATTATCTGGAACCAGATTTCTTAGGTTGCTAAAATCATCTCTTGTCAGCAAAGAACACGGCTCTTTGAACCTGTACAGTGCAATGGGATTAAAAAGCATATACTCTGCATCAGGCTCAAGCGCAATAACTGCTGCATCAACATTTACTGCTGCGCATTTAAGAACATCTGTAGGAGAAATATTAAGCCTGCCTACGATATCTTCCAAAGATAGCCATCCTTTTTCATCATAAAGATAGTCTATCAATGCTTTGCCTCTGACTTTAAGTTGTTTAACTTCTTGACCTTCTTTATTTCCTTTTTCTCCTGTAACTTCGAGAGTTCCTTTAGCAATGTCTGCATCAATCTCATCAGTAGTATAAGGCAACACTTCGTATACCTGCTGTAACGTGTATTCTTTAGATGCTATTATCTTAAAGACATCGCTAAATGAATAGCGTCTTGTGCGCTCATCTTCCTTCGCTCTTTCTGCTAATTTCTCAAGAGTGAAGTCTGAAGCGCGAGAATCGTTCTTTTCTGCAAGGTAAGCTTTGACTGCATCTATTGCACCCTTCCATGTGCCGAATTCCCTGACAGCAGAATGCGCCAGCCAATAATTATGCCTCGTCATTCCATATTGGGTCATTGGAGCATGTATATCATATTCATTGACCAAAGCTGCAATAACTTCATTCTTGCCAAGAGGTAGATTATACAATCTCCAATAAGAGGTTTCAGTATCATTCTGGAAAATACGATGGAAGCCGCCTAGTTTTTTTAACGCATATGCAATATCTGGATACTTCTCTGAAACAGTATCCCATGTCACTTTCTTTTTAGCAGCTGAAAGATCTTTTATCTGCTGGAGGGTCTCTGCGCGCAGTTTATCATCTGATTTTTTTTTCTCGCTCTCACTTTCTTCTTTAATCGCATCAAGAGTAAATCTCGGCGCAAGATTCTCTCTGCCCTGACGAGCTAAGTAATCAGAAGTTGCATCAAACGCATCCTCAAGCGTACCAAAGCGATACCGTATAGCATGGCCAAGCCCCATATATCGCTGATTCAGGCGATGAAGATGAAAATCACTTGCAGGCAATGTGTTGCGTGCATTAACAATGTGGATAAAAATCCTGTCTCCTTTAAACTTATACATTCTTCGAGGATCTGCAATGACATGCGCTTCAATTCTTTGTTGCAGATCATTGACATCAGGCACGTAGAGATGTGGATTGAGCTTATGTCCAAGATTAAAAACAGGCAAAAACCCTTCTCTTACCAGATCACGGATAAGATAATCACTAAAACCTGTTACTAATGACACTTGTGGAATTGAATAGATATATTGCCTGCGCTCAAGCCATCTAAGTGCCTGTGCAAGCGATACTGCTCGATTCACTTTCTGCGGTTGGCCGTTCCTTCTTGTTATAGTTGCCTGACTAGTTGGCATGCCTTCAGTAATCCATCTGTTTACAGTTTGATGAGACACACTACAGACATCTGCAAATTCAAGATGAGAATATTTTCTTCTTGGATCTTTTTCCTGCTCTGTTCGCAAAATCTCCAACTGAGATGTAATATCAAGATTATCCAGCAAGCTGAACATGCCAGCAAGCACTTCTTGGGCTTTAGGTGTAAGAAGATAATAATGATTTTTTCCAGAAATTACTTTTACAGCTAACTCCGGATGTTCCCTGATCTGCCAGGTAATAGAAGTTGGATTCACTTTTTTTGCAAATGAATAAGTAGTTACGTTCACAAAGCCCTGATATTCGATCAAATCCTGCTCAAGCTCTCTTCCAGTCATATCATCCCTAAGCCAGACTCGCGGTGCTATAGGAATATCCTCATCTGTATATGTTTCATGCTTATCAATGATAATCTGTTCTAGTGCTTTCGCTGCGATCTTAACCACCATACCCCAAAGAATGACTTGGAGGCTTATGACACCCCTTACACAATTATACAATTAAAACGCCAGTTTCTTTAAAAATATATTGCTATAAATTCGCTAATGCGCTTCTCCACCTTCACCATGATCTCCGCCTTCTCCGTGAGCGCCTGAATCATGATCACCGTCGCTAGAATCACCATCTTCATTATCATCATGATCATTGCCATCTTCATCATCTTCCATCTCAGTATCATCTTCATCATCACTGCCATGATAACCATGGCCATCATCATCTGAATCTTCATCGCTGCATTTCTTTCTAGCATATAAGACAAACTTGTTGTATTCAAACGTTACTGTATGACCTACATGTGGCTTGAACGTATTGATGATCGCTTCAATATCAACTCCTGCAGCTTCATATTTGGGCTTTGCTTGAGTTAAGCTTTCTTTTAGAGCATTAACATAATCATCTGTGACTGTATAGCTTGCCTCTACACCCTAATTAGACATGTTTGCAGCGATTATATCAAACTCATCGCTTTCCTCAAGGATATATTTTACCAGATCAAGCTCTTCCTGTGAATAGAATGTTGCAACTAGAACACCGTCATCATCAATGAGATCACAGATGTTTTCATAAAAGTCAATCGCTTCTTGTGAGTATTTTGCTACAGGAAAATCAGTGATATAGACTGCATCGTATACATCATCAAAATCATCAT
>JAGVZX010000099.1 GCA_018302185.1 Candidatus Woesearchaeota archaeon | reverse complement strand
ATCAAACTGCTCTTTAAAATATTCAGGAGATCATTAGCTTCATCAATGAATATCTCTATGTTGACAAAAACGCAGCTAATTCTATCTATGAATATTTTAAAGAGCAGTTTGATTATACAGATGGTGCAGTGCCTCATAACGGCAGGATAATAATCGAGAATTATATTGAACAGAGAGCAGGAATCACAAATAGATACATCATTTTCCATTCTCTCTATGGCAGAAGAGTCAATGACTGCTTGTCAAGAGCAGTTGCATTTGCAATCTCAAGGGTAGATCACAAGGATGTAGAGCTTGGCATAAGCGACAATGGTTTTTATGTGAGAAGTGATTCAAAAGTTAACATATTAAAGATTTTAAAGATCATCAAAGCAAATGATTTTGAAAAGATATTGAGCAATGCGATTGATAAGACAGAAATTCTCAAGAGAAGATTTCGCCATTGCGCAGCACGCGCGCTTATGATTTTGCGTAGCTACAAAGGCAGAACACAGCGTGTCGGAAGACAGCAGGTTAGCTCTATGATCCTAATGAGCGCAGTTAAGGAGATTGACCAGAACTTTGCAATACTAAAGGAAGCAAGAAGAGAAGTTTTGGAGGACCTGATGGACATCAACAATGCAAAATTAGTTTTGCAGGGCATTGAAGCAGGCAAGATAAAAGTAGAGGAAATCACTACTACAGTTCCGAGCCCATTTGGTTTTTCTCTTGTCTTGATGGGATATACTGACATATTAAAGATGGAAGACCGCATGGAGTTCTTAAAAAGGATGCATGACATGGTGCTTGCGAAAATAGCGCTTAATTACGGCAAATCCGGAAAGAAGATGAGTGAAGAGGACATTGACCTGTTGCAGAAAAGAGATTCTGGTAACTTATCATCATCTGAACCATTCAGCTATCATGATATGTGGAAAAAAGCAGAAGAAAAGAAATTTGCTGAGAAAGATGAATATATTGATAACCTCAAATTCCAGGCATGGAACCTTGAGCATGTGCCAATGTTTGTAAAAGAAGAGCTTGTCAGGATGATAGAAGGCAAGAGAGAAGGCATAAGAAAAGATTTTCTTGATGGCATTGAAAAATACAAAGACGAGATAAAAAAGACCTGGCCAAAAGAATTGAAGGATTTTCTGTTTAGTGTTTTAAAGGAAATCGCATAATAAATATCTAATCCATGCTTTTTCTTGATATCTTATCCTTACAACAATAACCTATTTCCGTTCTACACTCAGCCTTCCTTCACCAAAAACACTTAATGTGTATCCTTTTTGGTTTACTATCTTTGTTAATAATGTGACTACGTAACCGGCATTTGTATTATGGTATGCAGGCTTGCCTTCCATGTCTGTTATCAGATCTTTAGGGATAGGGATATCATGGTGCTTCTCTCTAGCAGAACGTACTGTCTGCTGCACTAACTCATCCAAGACTATTTTAGCTTTTGCATCTATTTCAGAATTAGGGATGTAGCCGCTTTTTGTTGTTTTAAGAAGATCCTTTGCAATTGTCTGTGCGACCGGCATAAGATAATCTTCAAGCAAGATATATTCTGTAATTCTTTCATCATCTTTTACAGTCATTCCAGTTTTTTCATCTTCTTTTACAGTCATTGTTATTTTCTCATCATCTGGCTTTGGCTTGATTTGTATATCACTAGAAGCTGTTCTTCTTCCTGCTCTTGCTGTGATAAGATATTGCCCATCACGCCTCTCAAGCCTTATGCTGAATTCTATGTAAGCTGCCCCGATCACAAGCTCTTCCAGCTCTGCCTCACGTGAAGGATCATAATAAAAGCTATTTTTCTTTTTGGCAATCAGAGGCTCTTGGCCAGGCTGCAGGGCATCTGATCCATACATATGAGATACTGCATCAACAAGCACATCAGCAACCATTTTTTCTGCCATTTTTTTCCGGACGGCAATCAATTGCGCTACTTGTGCAAGATATTCTCTTAATAGCTTATACTCTATAGGTTTTTTTGCAGGGGCTTCTTGGATAAGTTCTTCTGCTTCTTCTGGCATAACAGATTTCTTCTCAGCTTTTTCTTCTCTAATTCCTGCAGCTAAACCATACCCTGGCTGGCTTTTTTCCAGATTAACCTCAAAATGATTTTTAGCTGCATTTATTACAATCTGCTCTAATTCTGGCTCAGCTGTCTTATCATAGTATTGCTTGGCTTCAACTACTGCTATAATAGGCCTTTCTCTCTCTTTTAATGTAAGTGAACTTTTATACTCCTTGACAACCTCTCTTTTCAATTTAGTCAAAGCTTCCTCAACAGGGCATTTAACTTTCGTAGCTATCAGGAAGGCAGGCTGATAAAGGTGGCTGTCAAGATTTACATAAATTCCTCCATGATATCTTGCTTCCAGGCTTCTTTCATTCAGCAGATCCTTAAGATTAAACCTCTCTGCCAGCCCAAGCTTTTGAGGGTCATCAGCATAGGTCTTTCTTATGTATGCAGCAGTTGCTGCTAATGCTGCTTCGAATGTCTTAAATCTGTGGCTGATATGCCTTTTTATTCCGACATATCCTATATTTAATGCATCTAAAGTAAAATCAGAGGCAGCCAAAGAAACTCTTGCTTCCATCAGGCATTCAAAAATAACATCACCCTTAAATTTATTTTGTTGCCATTTATTGCCTAGCCTATATCTTGAAAGAGCTTGATTGAATTTTTCCAAGTCATGAACATGAAGATAGGTAATTTTCTTTTTGCCTAGCTTAACAAACTCAAAACTACCATCCTTAAATTTCCCAAGTATCTCTGTTAACAGCATTACACCATAACCAGTTAATCTTGCTAATTCAGGAATAGAATATACATTCTTTCTCCAATTGAGCCAGTCAACTGCAGCTTTGCCAGAAATTTGGCTATCTTCTTTTGGCATACCTTCAGCAACCAGTCTTTCTATGCTTTTTCGAGATACTGCGCATGCATCAGATAATGATTGGATAGTGTATGTTCTTTCTCCATCTATAGATGCAATTAGCTTATCATAATCATCAAATCCGCTTGTTGGTCCTACCTCTTGTCTTAATACATCGATATCTTTAGGAGAAAGAAGATATGACTTTCTTCTTTTGTTAAGAACTGTTATTGGCCTGATCCCTTGTTCCTGACGCCTGCGAAATATTGTTGTTCTATTTACTTCTCCTTCTGCAACCAACTGTGCTGCTTGCATATGCCCAAGATATCTGATTGCATCTTCCAATACCTCCCTTCCTGTAAATGTACTTGCAGAAAGATTTGCGCTTGGCTGTATCGGAGCAGTCTCTCTTGTATATATTTTTCCAAGTTCGATGACTATCTCATCCAATCTAGCTTCTTGCAGTGTAATTTTTATCCCCCACTATAGAAATGATGCTATATTTTAAAATTTGATCGCAAATTCAGAGGGAATAAGAGAAATCAAAGAATAAGCTTCATATAGCAAGTCCACTGGACACTAGGCATTCTTGGTCAGAATTTATAAATGGCAAATGGTTTTCTATCCTATTAAAAAAACAATATAAGATAAAAAATAAACGAAAGATGGCTATACAAGCAAAAACCTTTTACCAGCAAATATATGGATTTACTAAGCAGATCCCTCGCGGCAAAGTCACGACATATAAAGAGTTAGCTCATGCTTTAAGCTCAAAAGCTTATCGTGCAGTCGGAAGTGCAATGCGCTGCAATGAAAATGCTCCAATTGTACCTTGCCATCGTGTAATAAAAAGCAATGGTGATGTTGGCAATTATTCTGCTGCTGGTAGCATAAAGAAAAAGATTGAGATGCTAAGAAAAGAAGGCGTTGAGGTTGTTGATGGCAAGGTTGATCTGAAGAAATATTTGCATAAATTTACTTATTAACATTCTTCTACGACTTATTCTTCTCAAGCTTCTCCTTGAGCTCCTTATTGACTTCTATCAATGCCCTGGAATGCTGACCTAACTCAACGCTTCTCTCTGATTCCTTTAATGCAGATTTTAGAAGCAGTTTGTTTTTTATCTCAAGGTCCTGTATTTTCTTATCCTTCTCGTTTAATTGCTGAAGGAAGAAATCTCTCATAGTGTTGTATTCTTCAAGGGAGACTGTTTTTGTTTTAGAATTGCTTTTTTCTACCATATACAAACCTAATCAGTTGTATTATTTAAAGTTTTATGAAAAAATTGATGTATTAACAAGATAAATAAAGATCAAGATATCACTTCCACTGGACAGGCTTATTCTCAATTAAAATGTATTTAAACCTCATGTCCGTGCTCAAATCTTTGTTCCACTGGACACTAGACATTCTTGGTCAGAATTTATAAAGGCAGAAGCATTTTCTATAATATGAAAAATCAAAAAATAAAGAAAAAATATCGCATAATCTGTATGCACTGAACTTAAAATTCAATGATCCATCCCCGGATAAATCAATGATAAATCATGCAAGTATTTAAGTTTTTTGTTTGTGCAATGCCGTGGTCGCATAATCAGGTATTGCGCCGAACTCAAAATTCGGTGATCCATCCCTGGATCTTGCGGGTTCGAAATGTTCATTTTGAACACGGATCTCCCGTCCACGGCGCACTAAACTTATACTAAGTCTTCAATTTCTATTGCCTGAACCTTTCACTTTCAAGCTTCTTCAATGCAGAATCAACTGCAATAAATATATTCTTGTCAACAAACTCAGAATTAAAGACTTTGCCGTTATCTAAAAGCTTTGCATTGAGCTCAAACTTTTTGCTGCTTTCGTTTTGGTGAATAGGCTTGACTGTCAATGCCAGCTGCTCAAATTTCTCTGCTCTCTCAGACATCCTTTTGACATAATTGCCTATCACTTTCTTGAGAATCACCATTGAAGCTCCATCTATAGCTCTAAATCCTGAAAGAACAATGCTGCCACCGAGTTCTAGTGTGTCGTTAAGAGATTCTTCTGGCATCAGATTGTACCACACTATGTTTATGGAGTTGTTGTAAAAAAAGTATCTTATGCTATGGAAGGAAAGAGGTGTTGTCCAAACCCTCCATAGCATTCGATAAATATGAATCAATGATGTATCTTTGGATCAATAATCTTATTTTTGATTGTATGATAAAGGTCAATGTACGCCATGGCAGGAAAGAGGTGTTGTCAAAACCCACCATGGCAGTACGTTGAATGTGATATGTTTGATATGTGTCCATTAATTTATTAAGTTCAGTTACTAAAGTTAGTATAAATTTACTTGAGTCATCCTATGCAAACATCTATTTATTTGCAAAAACAAGCTTAAATAACCCCCCACTGAACAAATGAAACCTGATTTCTGCTGTTTAGATTAATCTATCTAGCTTTTAATCACTAAATAGCTAAAACAGCAAACCCCCTGTTTGATTTATTTATACACTAGTATAGGCTTTGGTATATTTAAGCTTTTCTATAGTCGAGAAGATAAGTTACAGTTATGTTCTAAAATTTACTGACCTAACATTAAAAATCCTCTTCCTTGCAATTTAGAAAAATCGGATGCAGGATCTGTAGGAGTATATTTTCTTAGTCTATCTATATATCCATCTAATCCTTTTAAGAACTCAAAAACAGAACCTTCTAAACCCCTAATATGTTCAACCATTTCACAGCCTACCTGTCCGAAGCCTGCCGGATGATATGCAAAGAAATATATCTCATCAGTAAACCTCACTCCGATATGCCTAGCATCATCCAATCTTTCAATATTCTTTTCTAAATCAATACACTTAACATGATCGCTCTTAAATGTATTCCATGCTTCTTCTCCATAGAGCTGAATCATTAAAGCTAATTTTTTTGGAACAAGAACTATTCCACCAATACATTCTTGAGCAACATTGTATTCAACATAGCCCATAATACTATATCTGCTTATGTACATATCGCTAGCTCTAGTAATGTGTGCATCAGTTCCCTCTCTATCCAATTTCCTATAAACCTGTGATGCCAATTCAGAATTGATTTTTGCAACCAGATTGCCTTGCTCAATCAAAGGAACCAACTGGTTAGCATGTTGATCTTCTTGCGCCATAATCAATAGAAATAGCATATTATTTAAAAATATTTCTGTTTGTAATCACTCTATGAAAGTAATTATGATAGTGAATACCTAACTAATATCTACTTCTTCACATGCAGCACTTCAAACAGTTCTGTAAGATGCGGATATAATTGCTGCTGCTCATTGATAGGCAACTTTATATAATTGTTTAGAACCTGATGATATTCCTTTATAGCTTTATCTTTCTTGCCAGTTGCCTGGAAGTGATATGCTTTTGTTATCTTTGCTCTTATGCCTGAAACAGATGCTTCTTTTACTGTAAATAATATTGCAAACAGCAATG
>JAGVZX010000098.1 GCA_018302185.1 Candidatus Woesearchaeota archaeon | reverse complement strand
AGGTGTATAGGGAAGCTGCTGACAGCTATCTCAAGGGAAAATCTGATGGAAAATATGTCTCTTATACCAAAGAGAAGATTGAAGAGTGGACAAAAAGAATAGAGGAAGTTTATAACAGAGGATTCTGGCACGGCGGATATTACCTAGGAAAGAAATTAGGGGGATGGAGTAACGCAGCTGGTTCAAAAGCAACTAAAGAGAAGATATATGTCGGCAAAGCCAAGAATTATTTCAGCAAATCTAAAGTTGGTGAATTTATTGTTGAAGCTGAGAAAATTAAAGTAGGAGATGAGGTTATAATCACTGGACCGACTACTGGTTATGTGCAGTCTAAGATCAGCAACATATTTATCGATGATAAGTCTATTGCAGTTGCTGCAAAAGGCTCGCATATCACTATTCCTATCAAAGAAAAGATAAGAAAGAATGACAAGCTGTAAATTCTATTTTATTGCTCTAATAAAATCCTAGTACTCAATAAACTTAACTTCGCAGCTTGCCATCTTTGCATAGAATCCAAGGTCCTGTGTCCTTGTCTTTGCATCGAAGAATATAAGGTGCATGCCTTCCCAGAACAAGAACCAGCCTGCAGGCTCAAGTATGATTATGAGCAATGCAGTCATGAAATTTTTTTCTCCAAACCTGAAAAGAATAAATGCAGTAAGCACCATTATAAGTATGCCTGTTAGCAGAAGATATATCCCTTGCCTGATTATGCTTCTTTTTTCCTTCTTGAGAAGATTATGGTGTTTCCTAAAATGCTCTTTTAATCGTTTTTTTATCAAGGATTCAGCAGGAACATCCCTCTTTGCTTTTGGTATAAGAAAATTCAGCTCAATATTTCCTGTAACCTTGTCGCGAGCAGCTTTTTTTGCTTCGACCATAAAATCATCTGACATTGCCCGTTGCGAATAAGGCCTTGGGTCAAAATCAGAGAAGATATCATCATACGTATCAAGAGATAAGCTTATTTCAGAGAGGTCAACTAGCTTCTTCTTATCATCTTCAGGAAGAGTGTCTTTTGGCATAGTGGTATAGAATAATCTCTTGAAGTATATCTAACTTTTGGGAATTATCTCGGATTATTTTATATTAATTGCGACTAATTGCTATTATTTCAGGCCGATCTGTACAACACCATTTGCCCATAATATTAACAATACTCCAAGAGCAAGCATAACCAAGCCCATGAACAATCTCATCCATTTCTTTTGGGTGTTTTTCCATTTCTTGACTTTCTCAGGATTCAGTCCAAAATACACTATCACGAGTATGACTATCAAAGGCAGCACAAATATGAAGTTATAGACTACTAAAAGCCAGAATATGCTCCATGACAAACCGAGTTTTGCTAATAATGTAGTAATTGCCAAATATGGGCCGCCTGTGCAAGGAAGTTCAACAGCAGCAACAAATGCGCCTAGCAAGATTGCACCAGGTATTGTGACATGGTCCATCCATTTCTTTATCTGCTCTGCTCTCTTTGCAGGTATTTGGAGTGAGATTCCCTGTCCATACCACCAGAAATCTTTTATCTCTATCAAGCCAAGCACAATCACTATGCTGCCTACGATATAACTAAGAGGCTGGGCAATGTTCAATTTCTGGATGAAGAAAAGCAATCCAAAGCCTGCAGCTAAATATGTAACAAAAACAGCAGTAATATAGATAGTGCCGACCATGAGCATCTTGCCCCTGTTCTTGTGCATTGCAAGCAAAGTTGTGACAAGTAATACAAGAACGCCTATTGCACAGGGATTAATGCTGTCGATCAATGCTGTTGTAAATACTACTGACCATGTAGGCAATAAGATTTCTGTCACCATGTTTTCCTCACCTTTTGTCTATCAATATTATTTTTAATATTATTTATTAGTTAAATCTAATCCATTTTATTAAATATCTTAATTTTTATCAATTTTTTTAGGTGCAACACATCCTGTCTTTCCAGCCAATGTCTCAAACTCCTGCACGCCGACTAATCTGCTGCCGTCAGCAAACTCAAAATCAGGGTATTTCTCTACTTTCTTCTCGATGCAGAGCTCTGGATTTCCTAGATTGCCCACGCAATATGCAGGCAATTTATTGTTTTCATCTCTTGTGCAGCGAGGATCACATTCTATATAATTGATGTATTGTTTTGAAGTTCCTAGCATCTTGTTCTGCTTTGCGCAGTTGGCGCACCAGAAAGCGCCGTAATATTTCACGCCTTTCTCTGTAAGGCATTTTGCAAATGTGTCAACATCAGCTACATTATAGGGGTATGAGCCGCATGCTACTAATACTATTGATAATATAGCCAGAATCGCCAATAATATTTTTTTTGCAGTATTCATCTCTAAACAACTCTTATCATTAATACTTAAAGTCATGTTCTTATATATCTTAAGTTAATTGCACTAACAATAAAAATTATCGCATGCGAAACTTTGCTTGCATCACAGTAATAGCATGGCACTTCCAATATGCCGTATTCAATATATGTCACGAAGATTGCGAACAATAATCCTAACAGGTTTGCTGCAAACATAACTTTCAGAATAGATGCCTTGTTCTTGATCCCAAATCCTGTTCCTTTTATTAAGAGCATCACAACAACTAGATTAAATAGGAATCCTAATAATCCTACTACAGCAACAGGGAATGGGAAATTGATGTCAAAGCCGAATAATGTAAGCAAGCCGCCTAACTCAGAATATGTGCTTTTATTGACGACATCACAGCCGCCGCCTAAAGCCTGGCAGAATGCATCCTTGCCTTCTTTGTAATGTTGGTATGTAAGATAAAGCGAAAGAATGATGCCGATTATCGAGAAGATGATTATGAGCTTTAGGTTTTTTCTTAATTGCTCTGGCAGGAAATTAGAAGATGATGCACTCTTTTTGCCTATATTCTTTTTACTATCTCTAATTCTCTTTTTCATCCAACAACCTCTTATTGTTTAAAGATAATGGCCTACAAACATATGAAAAATTAAATAAAAATAAAAAGCTTTCTATTTGCTTAGCTGAAAAGCTCTTTTCTGTTCTTTGGGAATCCGCGTATATATAAGAGTGCTAAAGGAACTGCCCAGTTTGCCCATCTTTCTATGAAATCCCAGATTGGGTCGCCAGCAACTGGTCTTGCTAATGCTGTCATAAAGCCCCAGACCGCAGCATAGATCAATATGATCCTTATCGGCTTTAACAATGCAAGGATTGCAACACCAATATCAATCGCTCCTATAGTCATCATGATATTTTTAGCTAGGCTGCCAGTTATGCCTGTAAATGCAGTCAGCATCTCAAGAAATCTTGCCTTTAGCTGCCATGCAAAAACACCATGCCCTAGAAATTCGCCGAACAATCCAATCCTCAGAATCCACTGGATCTTATTCAGATCAACCTTAGGCTGTGCCTTAACCTTAGTTTTTTTCATTTACACCACCTTTTTTTGCCTAAACCTATCTTCTTCCTCGCCTCATCTTCTCGTTAGCTTGCATCCACTTAAACTATATTAGTATATTAAGGTATCTGTGGAAAAGGTGTATTAAGTCTCTATGTTTGCAAGATTGGCGATGTACGACATTGCTCTGACTACGTATCTACTTTACGAATAAATTGACTAACCCTTGTTAACAACCCTTTTTGAGCTATTGAACACAAGATAAATTATAAATCCAACGCCTAGTGCGGCAATCTCATATAGTATAAGCTCAAGCTCGAAAAAGTAAAGCATGATCATGCATGTTATAATTCCTAAAAATGCAGTAACTGAAAATCTGCCTATGTTCAAGGGAGCTTTGTATGCTCTTTTTGAATCAGAGACTTTATAGCGCAAAACTATAAGGGAAAGATTGACGACCAGATAAACTATAAAAATCCCAACATCTGTGAGCAATGCGACTTTCTTGATGCTGCCAAGAAACAATCCTACAATAGCAAGCAATCCTACAATGCCAACAGAAATATATGGTGTGCCGCGGCTTCCAATAACCTTGCAGACAGCAGGAAGTGAGTTGTTGCATGAAAGGCCATAGAGAAGCCTTGAGCCGATTATAAGCATGACAAGCACTGTGTTAGAGGTTGCGAACAATGCAATTATCGATAAAACATATCCTGCACCTGGAAATACCTTATTTATCACATCTGCTAACGGCCCTTTTGAAGCTGCAAGCTCATCTGAGCCTAAAATTCCTATCGCAGCAACTGAAACAAGAACATATAATATTGCAGAGATTACAAGAGAAAGAAGTAATGCTTTAGGAATGACTTTCTTTGCGTTCTTTGTCTCTTCAGAAAGATTTGCAACATTCTCAAATCCTATGAATGCAAAAAATATCAAGGCAGTTGCTGTCATGATTCCATGCAAGCCGTCTTTTGCTGCAAAAAAATCAATGTAGCCAACACCATCAAAAGCATATTTAGGTATATAATACAAGCCTGCAATTATGACAAGAACTAATCCAGAAAACTCAATGATCGTGCTTAGGTTATTGTACTTTGCAGATTCTTTGATGCCATAATAATTGAGGAATGAGAGAATACCTATCAGAAGAGCTGCGATAGTCACAATATTGCCTCCAAACAGATTGCTAAAATATCCAGCAAATCCAAGCGCGACTGTTGTGGCAGAGATTATTGTAGTGAAAAACATGATCCACTCGACGATAAAAGAGAGATAATTTTTCTTGAATGCGTTTTTTGTATAGACATATTCAGCTGCTTCCTTTGGATACATAGATGAAAGCTCTGCATAAGAGAAGCCTGTAAATGCTGCGACAACTGCGCCTATGATGAAAGAGATCCATAATGCGTTTCCTGCAACGCCTGCTGCAGCACCTATCAGTGCATATATTCCTGCGCCAAGAATTATGCCGACGCCGTATAATGTGGCTTCTACTAATCCGATATTTCTTTTTAGCTTGAACTTTTTGCTGCTTTTAGTTGCAGGTTTACTGTTGCTGTTTTTCTTGCTATTATTGCTGTTTCTGTTGGAATTCTTCATGCTTGCCTCTTTTTGATGTCTTGTTGTATTAATGCTACTAGTTTAATAATCTTTTTCTCAATCTTATCTGCAATCTTCCTGAACTCATCTATTGATTTTCCTGCAGGATCATCTAAGTTCCAGTCTTCTGTCTTTTCTTTTGGTGTTAACGGACATCCTTTGATGCAGCCCATAGTAATTATTCTTTCTGCATCTTCTGCCATCTTAAACGTCAATAGCTTTGGAGCATGAGATGATATGTCAATGCCTTTCTCTTTCATGGCCCGTATAGCGTAAGGCTTTATCGACTTAACAGGCAAAGTTCCTGCACTTATCCCTATATACTCTGGGTCTTTATTATGGTGATTAAAAAACCCTTCTGCCATCTGGCTGCGAGCTGAGTTTTCTGTGCAGACAAATAATATATCTTTTACCATCTGTTACCTTATTATAAGTTATATACAAATTTAGGATTCTCTTATCTGTGCATTAAAAACTAAATTTATTCTTATTAGCTTTCATTATCTTTACAAGTGAAAGCATGACAGGCACTTCAACTAAAACTCCGACAACTGTCGCTAGAGTGGCTCCTGAATTCATGCCGAATAATACTAAAGCTACTGCAACAGAAAGCTCAAAAAAGTTGCTAGCGCCAATAAATGCAGAAGGGGCAGCTTCTTTGAAAGGAATCTTTAATCTCTTTGCAGCAAAATACCCTATGTAAAATATCAGGTATGTCTGTAATATCAATGGGATAGCTATCAAAAATATATGCACAGGATAATTAATTATCTTATTGCCCTGAAATATGAAAATCAATATTAATGTTATAAGCAATCCTAAAGGAGTGACCCAATCCAGCTTTTCAATGATTTTTCTTTCAAACCATCCGATTCCTTTCTTTTTTATTATGACATATCTTGTTAATGCAGCCAAAGCCAGAGGCAGAGCTACATAAAACAAGACAGAGAAAAATATTGTCGCTAAAGGAACTGGAAAATCAGTGGTAACTCCTAGCAAAAACTTACCAAGCGGAGCAAATAATACCAAAATTATAAGATCATTTACCGAAACCTGCACCAAGGCATAATGAATATCTGCTTTTGCAAGATATGTCCAGACGAGAACCATTGCAGTGCAAGGCGCTAATCCTAAAAGAATCATTCCTGCAATATATTCATTTTGCAGGGGAACAGTAATTAATCTTGAGTAAAATATTTTCATAAAGACAAATGCGATAAATGCCATGGTAAATGGCTTGATTGCCCAATTTATTATTATTGTAACCATTAATGGCTTTGGGGTTTTCTTGACTTCCATTATTTTTTTAAAGCTGATTTTTAGCATGATCGGGTACATCATAATAAGAAGCACAACAGCGACAGGAATTGATACGTTTGCAACTTCAAATTTTCCAAGTGAAGAAGCAGTTTCTGGCAAAAAATATCCGATAGCTGTACCAAGTATTATGCAGATGGCGACCCACACCGAGAGGTATCTATCAAAAAAATTTAAAGCTATCTCATCTTTGATAACTTTTATCTCTGTCTTTTCAAGCTTTTTAACGTCTAACATCTTTTCTTCATCTTTTTGCATGTAAATTTTCCCTTATATCCTAAAATTTTAAAAATATCACGGATCCTAAAATCTTTTATACTATAAAAGATAAATTTGCCATCTCGTCTAGGTGCAATTATCTTAAATTTCACTAATTTTTTTAATTGAATAGAAGCTGTCGATTGTGTTCTCTCAACATAAGGATATATCTCACAAACGCATCTCTCTCCATTTAGAAGAACATATTGATGTATCTCAATATGTATTTAAATATTTCGTTAGTTCAATATACTGCTTTGCTTTTATCTTATTGCTTTTTTATACAATCTGAGCGCGTGAATAGCTTCTTTCTTCTCGATCTTCTGGATAACTATGCCTCCCTGTATGATGACATAATCACCTTTCTTATATAAGCTTTCTTTTTTATTCTTGCTCTCAATAATCTTGCCTTTCCTTTTTTCTATTCCGTAATCTACAATGGCAATGTCAGTTTCAATCTTCACTATTTTTCCTGGGACAGCTAGGCACATTTTAGTTAATTTTAGTTAACAACAACCCTTACTATCTTTATATCTTTGCCATCAAGTAATTTTGGCACTTTTCTGCATTCAGGGCATTCAATTAGGAAATAATCATGGCCACGATCTAATATCTTAGGCTCTCCAGTAAATCCGCATCTGCATCTTACTTTTGCTTTTTTTTCTATTGCATGTATCTTCCAGGTGACAAGTTTCTTCATGCATTCCAACAGATCAGATTTTGGAATATGGGCTAATGCGCCTATCTCTAAATAGATCTCTTTAACATCTCCATGCTTATTGGCTTCTTTTATTATGCTGTCTGCTATAACTGTTTCGTGCATCTATTCATCACATCCAAGATCATTATGCTGTACTTTTTCAGATTCTTTAATTGGTGATCTTCTAAAACTATCGGCGCAAATCCCCAGTGAAGGGCAACATGATCACCTTTTTTTATATCAGGGAGCATCTCAGGCAGATATACTGCATTCTTTATCTCTTCATCGCCAAACCTAAATCTATCGTTGCGCTTTTTCAATGTAGATGTTACAACAATCAGCTCATTTTTCAAAACTTCTGCTACTCTGCCCCATCCGATCCTGCAGTTGTCCATGTTCTGCAGAGTTGTCTCAACTGAGCCAGTTGTTTTTCCTACACCAACATAAAATACATTAAAATCATGATGAGGAACAAAGCCAGCAGGTAGATCCCTGATAAGCTGTTTTCCGATCGAAGCAGGCAATCCTCTAGCGATCAATTTTTTTATTATGCTCTTCATATCAGTGTCATCAAAATTTTCTAGCAGCTCATTTCCAAGCCAGTATGCCTCGACAACATCATGGTCCAGCAGATTCTTGCCTGTCTTTTCTGCAATCGTTGATAAATACGGCAGCAGGCCTTCAAATCTTTTTAACGCAGACTCAACTTTCTGTTTGTTATCATGAAACTTGATGTAATGCAGAAATTCTTCTGATGCCTTATCTGGA
This sequence comes from Candidatus Woesearchaeota archaeon, assembly GCA_018302185.1. Lineage (GTDB taxonomy): Archaea > Nanobdellota > Nanobdellia > Woesearchaeales > UBA10200 > UBA10200. The sequence goes on along the minus strand of JAGVZX010000098.1, from coordinate 1,603 downwards.
CCGCAAAAGCCAAGGCTATTTGTGATGTATGAAAATCTTGCAGTAAGCTCTGTCCCGTCCATCTTTTAATCCCTCAGCAGTTTTGCTGCACGAGAATCCCTTGACAGCAGGCTGTAAATATAAGTATAGATTGCAGTCAACCAGATTACAGATATTATTCCTGCAACAATCAGCAGCATTCCAACAGATTGTGAAAGAGTAATTGCTTTGCCTGCAAAAAGCCAGCTCAGCAGTGTTGTGATAGGTGAGCCAATTGTCAGGATTGAAGCAGCAGTCGTTACTTTGATATGCTTTAATCCGTTGTAATATGTAAACACATAGAACAGCAAAAAGACTGTTGAGAGTAATATCCACATAAAGTGTGTTGCTGTTAATTTACCAAGCAGCTGAATCTTGCCAGAAAATATCAAAAATGCTAAAATAAATATCGAGCCAAAGAACATCCTGCCAAATGCAACTAATGTGCCAGAAAGCTCTTTTTGCCTTAATACATATTTTGCAAAAGTGTTCTCAGCTGCCCAGAATATCACTGCAATTACAATCAGCAGATGGCCAAGTGAAAATGAGAAATCTGGCCTGATGAGAAGATAATTTCCCAGCAATAATAAAGCTGCGCCAATGAACAGTCCTTTAGTAAGCTTTTCTTTCAAGAACAGAAGAGCAAATATTGTGATGTAAATGAAGATTGTCTTATGCAGAAATGCAGAAGTTGTTCCTGCTGCGAGCTGCAAGCCGCGGAAAAATAACAGGAAAGGGACAGAGCCTCCAATCAAGCCTATACCCATAAACTGAAGCCAGTGTTTTCTTTTTAGCAGTCTTAGCTCGGAAAAATTGCCTAGCCCAATTATGATAGCTAGCAGTAAAATTGCAACAACCAGATTTTTTGCAAACGTGAATATAGAAGAGTCAAACTCTTTTACTCCAATACTGTTTATGAAAATAGAAAAGCCAGAGATGATTGCTGTGAATAAGACAAGCAATAATCCATCCATGTTTTCCTGAGCAAATCTTTTTCTTATATCTAGCATATTACTTTTTAAGTAAATAATTATTCTCTTTAAATCCATCTTTCCACCTCATGAGCTATCTCTTTTGCATCACCTTTTTGAGGTATGCCTATAATCTTAATCTTTTTATCTGTTCCCATGCTTTTCATCAATTGCAGCACAAATCCAACATCAAAATCATGGAAACTGACAAGCTTTCTGGTCTTTAACTGTGAAATATTTGTTAGCAGCATAGGTTTTTTTATATCTTTTACAACATCCAAAATTAAGAGCTCATCTTCTTCTGCATCAAGTAAAATCTCTGGATGACTGCATAATTTAATATTTAATCCATTTATTGTTTTCTTGGTTGTTGCCTTTGCAATCTCTTTTGCCACGTCCTTTGCAAACGCATCATCTTCAAGGTACTCATTTCCAAACACATAAAGGGTTTTCATGATAGCAGTTATATCTTTTATATCATCTTATTAATATTACATCATACCCATTTTACTTCAAGGAAATGCGCAGAGCATGAAAAGCATGGGTCATAGCTTCTGATGAGCTTTTCTATTTGTTCAATAATATACTCTTTCTTCCTGTGAATAATGCTAGGT
>JAGVZX010000097.1 GCA_018302185.1 Candidatus Woesearchaeota archaeon | reverse complement strand
AGAAGATGTTTTTACAATTGTTGGTGGCCCAATATCACAACCAACATTAGATGAGATAGATTACACCATTTTAATGATGCTTTCAGATGATTCCCGAGTTCCTCTGACAGATATTGCCAATAAGTGTAAAGCAACTCCTAATGCAATAAGGTATAGGGTCAAAGAACTTGAGAGCAAAGGCATAATTAATGCTTATAGGATCAGCTTAAACCTTAAGCAGTTTGACAGGGAATTCTGTAAAGCATTTATTTATTTGCATCAAAAGACAGAAGAGAAAGAGAGGAAGTTAATAACCTTCTGTGAAATGCATCCAGATATTATAGCAGTTGTCCAATGCGTCGGAAGCTGGGACTTTGAGATAGAATTCGAAGTAGAAGACTTTGACCAATTCCATAATATTATGAGAGAGATCAGAAATAAATTTGATTTTGTTAGAAGCTATGAATCTGTTATCATTACCAAAGAGTTCGGAATCAATTATATGGGCAGAACACATAATCTTATAAATTTTATAAATTCCTTGAGTCAGAGAGATAAAATAAGCCTCAAAAGAAAACCAAAAGACGATTTTAGGTAATTATCTTATATTTCTTCTTCTCTTCAAAAACTTCACTAAACTCTCCTCTCCTTAACTTCCCCTAACGCTTCTTGCAAGAACTCTTCAGCCTTCTTCTCTCCCACAATAGTATTATCTCTTCTACGGACAGTAACTGTACCATTATTGACTTCCTGCTCTCCGACAACAAGGATGTAATTGACTTGCGCAAGCTGTGCTTCCCTGACTTTTCTGCCGATGCTTTCTGTCCTGTCATCTACTTCTACACGCAAACCTGCTTCTTTATATTTCTTAGCAACATCATGAGCATACTTATCAAACCTGTCAGCAACTGTCAATAGCCTAACTTGAACAGGAGATAGCCAAAGTGGAAATTTGCCTGCAAAATGCTCGATCAATATTCCGATAAACCTATCCAAACTTCCAAGCACTGCGCGATGCACCATTATAGGAGTATGTTTTTTTCCGTCTGCGCCTTCATAGGTTAATCCAAATCTGCCAGGCAACTGAAAATCAACCTGTATTGTTGAGAGCTGCCAACTTCTCCCAAGAGCATCTTTGATATGAAGATCTATCTTTGGACCGTAGAAAGCTCCATCGCCAGGATTAATCTTATATTCACGCCTATTGCCATCATTATCCTTATTCTGCTCAAGCGCATTCTTCAGAGCATCTTCTGCAATCTTCCACTGCTCTTCAGATCCAAGTGATTTCTCTGGCTTTGTGGAAAGCTCAAGATGATATTCCATCTTAAAGACCTTATTGTAAACAAAATTAGCAAAATCCATGCATGCATTTAATTCATCACTAAGCTGCTCTATCGTGCAGAATATATGCGCATCATCCTGATTGAATTTTCTGACTCGAGTCATTCCTCCAAGAACTCCTTTTAATTCATTCCTATGCAAAGATGCAAAATCAGCTATCCTGAGAGGAAGATCTCTGTAACTTTTAGTGCTTGTCTTATAGATCAGGCAATGGCTTGGGCAGTTCATTGGCTTCAAAGAAACTTCTCTGCCATCTACATTTAAAGTAAACATGTGCTCTTTGTAATGCTCCCAATGTCCAGAGGTAAGCCATAAGCTTTTGTCATATACCAAAGGAGTCACAACTTCACTAAATCCTCTTTTGAGGTATTCTTCGCGGACAAATTTTTGCAGTTCATTAAAGATAACTGTGCCCTTTGGATGATAGAAAACCGAACCAGGGCTTTCCTCATGAAATGAGATCAAATCAAGTTCCTTGCCAAGTTTTCTGTGGTCTCTTAGAGATGCCTGCTCAAGAAGATGCAAATACGCTTTTAGCTCATCTTTGTTTGGGAATGCAACTCCGTATATCCTTTGGAGCTGTGCGTTTTTAGAATCTCCTCTCCAGTATGCTCCTGCAATCTTCATTAATTTAAATGCCTTGATGCAAGAAGTATTTGGAACATGAGGGCCTTTACAGAGATTATCAAACTCTCCCTGCTTATACATGCTTACTATATTTCCAGGTATATCATTTGTGAGCTCTGTCTTGTATGGATCTTTCTTATAGAATTCAAGAGCTTGCTTTTTGGAAATGTCTCTCTGCTCTACCTCAAGCTTCTCCTCAACAATCTTTTTCATCTCCTGCTCTATCTTCTCAAGCATATCTGGATGAAGTGTTTCCATCCCATAATCCTGGTAAAACCCATCCTCAACATCAAAGCCAACACCTAAGCCGATATCTTGATCCTTGAAAACCCTCTGCACAGCCTGTGACATTAGATGTGAGGCGCTGTGCCAGAAAACACCCTTGCCTTCCTTGTCTTTGAATGTAAGTATCTTGAGCATCGCATCCTTATGGATAGGCTTCTTCAGGTCAACGAGCTCATCATTTACTTTTGCAGCAACTGCATCTCTTGCAAGCCTTTCGCCGATGCCTTTGGCTATCTCTAATGCAGTTACACCTGCATGATATTCCTTTTTGCTGCCATCAGGCAATGTTATGAATATTTTTGATGTTGGCATAATACATAAAGAACAAGCTTTTATTTATATAATTAACTGCTAAAATAATGAGTATCAATAATAATTGGATTAGATATAATCAACCAGCTTCTGCTGCTTCATCCCTGCAAGCAATCTGCTTTTCCCAAACACCTGCCCTAGCTCCATGCCGAATTTCTTCTTAGCAAATATTTTTGCATAATTAAGGAGAAGCTCTTTGCTTCCGAAAACAATCGGTTTGTTAGAGACTGATTTCCTTGTGGCTTCCCTAGTAACCCAGACACCCAACGGAACAGAATAGTCATCTGTCATAAATCGCAATGCAAGAACGCTTCCCTGCCTCTTCAGCTGTTTTAATCTTTCCAAAATCCCAAGACGCACAGTGTAATACCCTCCTGCACATTGCTCAGCATACTCTTTTCTGCCGAAATAATTCTCATAATCTGTGGAGAATTGTATCTTTCCATCCTGTACTCCGCCATTTGGTGAATACATCTCAAACAGTTCATAGCTCCAGACTTCTGGGAAAAATAAGATAAGATAATAATTGCCAAGATAGCCGCCAAAATATGCTACATAATCATAAACAGGAAAATCTTTAATTTCAGTAATCAATTGCTTTGCAATTATGTCATCGGTTGCCGTTATACTCCACCTTGTCGGAACTAACTTCCTCTGTGTCTTTGCGCCAAGCATACCTACACTTAATATTTTTGAGAGAAAATTCTCATCAAAAGAATCACTTTTATTGTACAATTCATTGATAGCATCCTGTGCTTTCAGGTCATAGCTATCTACTACTTTCCAGACTCTTGAGTCTATGTTTGGATTTGATGTTTCTGTGAGATTTTTTAATTGTGCTGTAGGTCCCATCGGTGCATTTATATCAAAGAAATGCAGTTTTGGTGTAGGTACTTTCTTTAGCTTTACCTCAATATCAACAGGCTTTGAGCTCATGCCAACATCTTGAGTAACTTCAAGCATTTTTGCAGAAAGTTTTTGTGTACTTCTTGCATCTCTCACATTAAAATTAGTCCTTGAGTTAACTAGAGAGCTTCTTATGTCGACTAAGCTAGGGATGTTATAATTATTTGCTGACCAGACTCTAGGAGCGTCATATAAAGATGCATCTAGTATATTTCCAGATGAATTAGAACTAGCATTTGCAGAATTATCAGGAGCAGACAGCACACCAACATTGATATCAGGATACCCGAATCTGCCAATAAATGGTGCAGGGCTTTCAGCAGAAAATTCCTGCTTAATGTTACTTGCAACCATGAATTTGGTCTGCAGTCTTCTGCATGTCTCGCAGTTTTGTTTGCCACAATACTTTAAGCAGTTTCTTCCTTTGCAAATTAAGCATTTTGAGGTTATTTTCATAGAGAACTTAAAAAAGCAAACCTAATATTAAAAATTTGGCATTGAAATATTGATATTTTAATATACTCACTTTACTGCCTGTACTGCAGAAGCAAATTCTTGTACCTTTTGTATAGAAGAAACATTCCCAATCCCTTTAGCACTAGCAGCTAATGATGCATATCTTGCCATGTGCACAACTTTATCATAACCTGTTTCTGTGATTGAAAATTTTTTTGGTATACGATTAGCATCTCCATTTTCAGACAAAGTCAATTGCATCTCATCACCCCTAACCTGAATGTCTAAGAATAGATAGTTATTTGGAAGAGTGGTTCTTGCAATATAATCATCAATCATTTCCCTGACCTGAGCACGATATGATTTTTGCCTTAATGCCCTAAGCTTACCTGGTGATTTTTCTTCAAGAATTGCTACAGTACTAGGAGATAAGATTTCAAACGCATTAGCAAATAATATTTTATATGAATTTTGGTTTAAGTGATACCATATCCCATCCCTATACAGATGATCTGAACATTCAGCATGAGACAATGCACCCTGGACATTTGCATCATCTAATCCCAAAACCTCAGCAAGTTTATAGCTTGTAAAACCAGTATAATATTTACCACGAACATCTGCCAAGGCAGCGCCTACTAATAATAATTCATCAAGCCTGATACCATGTACCTTATCTAACTTAATGCTTGCTAACTCTGTTATGCCTTTTTCATTAACTGCAATTACGTCTTCAAGCCTTTTTGCCATAAAAACCTCGTGAATAATCCAATAAGCGATATTTGTAATGCAACTAGGAGTTGTTTTATAAATATTACTGTTTATAACTTAGTTGGCAGATTTTTTAGTATGTAGATAGTAAATATTTACAAAGCAGCTGCCGCAGTTGGCACTGGCTATACATTAACATACGATTTTCAAAAACATTTATATAGTATCCGTAATTATTCGATTCTTATTCAATTCAGAAATGATTTGAAAGAAAGTTTTTATTTGATCTTTTTTTTGAATGGGAGTACAATATGGTATTGAATGAAAAACAATATGCGCATATCAGGGAAGAGCTGGATAACTGCACAAAGCCATTGATATTCTTTCATGATGACCCTGACGGTTTGACTAGTTTCTTATTGCTTTACAGATATAAGAAGGAAGGAAAAGGAATACCAGTAAAGACTACTCCTAAAGTAGATGTCAAATTCCTGCCGAAAGTTGAGGAATATCAGCCAGACAAGATTTTTGGTGTTGATCTTGCGATGATCGACCAGGATTTCATTGATGGTGCGAAGATCGAAGGCAAGCAGATCCCTATAGTCTGGGTTGACCATCACCAGCCGTTAGAGAGAGACAATATATTATATTTCAACTCAAGAAATCCGCCTAACCCAGTCAACGAATGCGGAGCATATCTTTGTTTTCAGACAGTAAAGGAAGCTAGGCCAGAGGATCTCTGGATCTGCGCAATCGGCTGCATAGGAGATTGGTTTTTTCCTCCATTGATGGAAGATTTCAGGAAGCAATATCCTGATCTACTGCCTGCCCACATAACAAAGCCAGAAGATGCGCTTTTTAATTCTCCATTAGGTGAGCTGGTAAAGATAATCTCTTTTATTCTCAAAGGCAAGATCTCTGAAGTCATGAAATGTGTAAAGATCATGACAAGGCTTGAGAGCCCATATGAGATCATACACCAGACAACCAGCAGAGGTAAATACCTTTACAAGAGAGCAGAAGAGCTAGATAAGGATTACAGGAAATTATTGGCTGAAGCATTAAGTTTTGTAGATAAGCAGGATTCAAAGCTGATAGTGTTCAAGTACAAGCACCAGAACTTCAGTTTCACCAAGGAACTTGCTAATGAAGTCCTGTACAGGTTTCCTGACAAGCACCTTATAATCGGCAGAGAGAAGAATGGAGAGGTAAAGTGCAGCTTACGAGGCTCTGACTTGAATCTTCCTCCTTTAGTAGAAAAAGCTTTGCAAGGCGTTGATGGTTTTGGTGGTGGTCATGAGCATGCATGCGGCGTAAATCTGAATGTGAGCGATTTTGACAAATTTGTAGAGAATTTCAAGCAAGCTGTTGCTGACTCAAAGAAGATATATGATGAGAGGAAGTTATGAGTTTTGGGAAGAAATAAAAGATAAATTATGATTATTAATCTTACTAATTTTCAGGCAAACTTTTAAATTGTGCTATTGTTTTAAGGATTTATGCAACAAAATAATATTCTAACAAGAGTTCTTACAAGACCATTGCATTACCTATTGCGCTATCTGTTTAAGTCTGAGAAGCACTTAAAGATTGGGATAATTGCAGTAGTATTGTTAGCTGCATTCGCGTTATTTTATAAGTATCTGATCGTCATTTTTTTTATTGTGCTTGGTGCTGTTTCCCTCATCCATACAATCTGGACAAAAAATTATTTTGGGTTTGAGCTTTGCACATTAGCAACTGTGCTTTGAATTATTTTGGGTTTGAGCTTTGCACATTAGCAACTGTGCTTTGCGCAATCAAGTTTGGGCCATTGGTTGGTGCATTAGTAGGCGCGACATCTATTGTTCTAGGCTTGATCCTGAGCATAAATCTTGATGCAGGCTTATTTTTGGCTGTAATAATGTTTGGAGTTGTTGGAGTAATCGCATCATTCTTTTCATTTCAGCAGATAGTATTTGCAGGGATGTTATGCGCAATAGTTTATGATTTTGTTATGATCAGTTTTTATCTTCTGATGGGCTCTTCACCTGTGACTTCTGTGGTTTATTTTATCACGCACATGCTGACAACGTATTATGTATTTACATTTTTAGCACAGGTGTTTATTAGTATAATCTGATTTATTATAATGCAAAATTTTAAATACTAATTTCTAATCTATGAGTGAGAGAATAGTTCAATATAAATAATAGATTATTGGACTAAATGTTATTTTATTAGCTGTGTGATACAATGCTTGACAATAAGCTCGGAAAAGGAATTACAATCATAAGAGAGGAAGAGAAGAAGCTCAAAAATTTTGCAGATATAAAGCTCAAGGACATAAAAAAAGCGGTTTCTGACCTCCATAAGCTGGTCAAGGTGAAGTTTTTTACAGAAGAAGGCAGAAGGCTTCTGACGCAATATGTCCATACACATCCGTTTACGTGGTTTTCTATAGGAGGATTCCTGTGCTTTATTTATGATATAATAGCTACTGTGCTGTTGACTGAAATCTTTGACATATGGTATATGCTTTCATACGGAATTGCATTGATAACAGGCCTTTTCTTCCTTTACTACTTTCACTCTATCTTCACTTTTGAGAAGCTTGACAGAATTGAGAGAAGGATGTTCAAGTTTTTTGTTGTGATGGCAAGCTCGTATTTCCTCAACTGGCTTCTGGTCTATATACTTACAGAATTTTATTACTACCATTATTTCCCAATGATAATCAGCGTAACGATAGTACTGTCATTTTTCAACTATTACCTTAACAATAAGTGGGTGTTTAGGAAATACCATGCATTTGAGTGAAAATAAGTAATTGAGTAAAAGATAAATCAGGTGGTAGAAAATAAGTAAGATCCATAATGGCAATCACACAACCTGACCTGATAAAATTTGGAACCTTGATGATTTTCTTAGGGATTATCATAATATTTGCAGGCATGTTTTTTGCCAATTCAGAAAACTCAAGGTCAAATGTAAAGTTTTCAGTGGTTGGCATGTTTGGATTCATTCCTTTTGGATTTGGAAATGATAAGAAATTGTTTACAATTACGTTAGGAATATCAGTGCTCTTAATGATACTTTATGTTGTGTTTTTCTTGCAACAGAAATAGATACACATCATGCCCTTCTTAAGTAGCTGCTTAGTTCTCTTTTATGAGGATAATTAGGCATATCAAAGAACTTGATCGGAGGAGTTGCTTTAGTATGCCAAGTATCTGTCCTTACTAAAGATGGTTTTATATCTTGGCCAAAATTATCTTTGCGTTGAATCCGCAAGCCTACTCTACCTTTATGATGAGGATGCAATCCGTCGTGATAAGATAAGGTATATACACCGTCTTTATCTACAGTAACTGAATATTTTCCGATGTTTACTCCGCCTCTTATTACTGAAAAGTCAAAATGCAATTCAGTCCTATCATCAAAGCGGAGAGTATATGCTGATGGATTTGCTAGATAGGCTATGTTTTCTGGAGCAGCGATGCCATCTTTGCTCTCTGCCAACTGATCTAAGAATTCTAAAGGCAATATTTCAGCTAATACTTCCTCTTTCGACAATAAATCAGGTTTTAGCACACTTCCTACTAGCCCTGATAATATTTCTGCCCAGTTCACTTTAGTCGATGCAGGTCTTTCCGAAACAGGAGGAGCTACTGCCGTTGTATCATTCATAAAGATACCTCAATTGAAATATAAAAAATGCACCGGCCGGGATTCGAATATCCGGACAGCGAACATTTTTTCATGCTCACCATCTCCCGGATCAAAAGCTGTCCTCGAGGTGAGCTTTCGCTCGCCAATTTTGGTCAAACTTTTTAAAAAAGTTTGCTTGGAAGGCTTCTATCCTAACCATTAGACTACCGGTGCAAATGGTTCAAAGAATATGGCAAGAGTTTATAAATTTAATTAAAAACATTTGAGATGCACAAACATTTATATACAAATTTGATATTCAATTACCTATGCTCAAATATCTGCTGCATACAAAAAAGAGGATTAAGTTAGGCCATGGATCAAGCTATCCAATGCCGAGAGCTAAGGAATTTCTAGTATTGTACATGATAGAGCCAACACCTGATGAAGAGGCTAAGGTTGCAGATGATTTTAAGCTTGACTTGAATGTTCTCAAGAATTACCCAAAAGAGCCCACAACCAAAACATTTTCTACTGACCCACTGCAGCTTGTGTTTGGAGATTATTATCTGGATGAGCATGATGAAGTAAGATATATCCGTGTGCTGATCACAGTCACAGCTGATGCTCTGATAATAACTTTGCCTGCCAAAGCCAAGCACTATGTCGATTTCTTTGACGGCATTCCTGTGCTGCTAAAATCTAATGGTGATGATGTGACTATTGGCCATATCCTTTATGAATTTTTAGATGATCATACCCAGGATAATTATGACATATTAAGGAAGACTGAGGAAAAGATCATCAAGGTTGAGCAGCAAGTATTGAACTTTGAATCAAAGCACAGTATCAATGTCAATGAGATAGTCAACCTAAAGAGAGACCTATTTAGGATGTCAAGGAGATTTTGGAGCACAGCAAAGATCATTTTCCTGCTTAAGAAACGCCTTACTTCAGTTGCAATCACTGATAAGACACTTAAGCTGTTGGATGATGTATATGACACGTACCAGCACCAGCTTGATATCCTTGCTTCACAGAGAGAGATGATAAGCGACATAATAAACATTTACTCGACATCAATAAACAATAAATTAGCAAGAACTTCAAATGACCTTAACACAGTCATGAAGAAACTCACTTCATTTACAGTCATCATCATGGTACCTACACTTATCGCTTCCATGTACGGAATGAACTTCAAATATCTGCCAGCTGCAACTGCAGATTATGGTTTCTTTGAGATAAGTGCGTTGATGGTAGTGCTTAGTTTAGTATTCTATTATTACTTCCATAAGAAGGACTGGATATGAGGATAATGTTCTTAGAAAGTGATTTTTGCACAATATTTTTAAACATG
>JAGVZX010000080.1 GCA_018302185.1 Candidatus Woesearchaeota archaeon | reverse complement strand
AAAAAATACCAAAGCAAAGCTGAAATAATGCCTATTAACACAACTACTGGCACAAAATAAGCTGATATTGTATCTGCAAGCTTTTGTATCGGAGCTTTGCTTCCTTGGGCTTCCTCAACAAGCTTTATTATCTGCGCCAATACAGTGTCCTTGCCTACTTTTGTTGCCTTAAACTTAAAGCTGCCTGTCTTGTTTATTGTTGCTCCTATTACTTTGCTGCCTTTTGTTTTTTCAACAGGTATGCTTTCTCCAGTAATCATGCTTTCATCAACGCTTGAATGGCCTTCTATTATAATTCCATCAACAGGAATCTTTTGCCCTGGCTTTACAATAACGATATCGTTTTCTTTAACATCTTCAATAGGTATTTCCTGCTCTTTGTTATTCCTTATCACAATTGCTGTTTTTGGCTGTAATCCAAGCAGCTTTTTTATTGCCTCTGATGTCCTGCCTTTTGCTATTGCCTCCAAATACCTGCCTAAAAGTATAAATGCAATCAACAAGCCTGCAATCTCAAAATAAAGCTCATTTTGTCCATAATTTGCATTTCCAGACCATATAAAAAAAGAAATAACAATGCTGTATAGGTAAGCAGCTCCGGTGCCTACTGCAACTAAAGTGTCCATGTTTGCTGTCCTTGTTTTTATTACAGCATTAAAGCCCCTTGTATAGAACTGGTAGCCAGCAATCATTATTGGAGTTGTAAGCAAAAATTGCATCAATGCCATTGCGCCATTGGAAATATCAGGCATAGGCAGCTTAAATGAGTGCGCCATTGCGAAATAAAGCAAAGGCATGCCTAAAACTGCGGAAATAAAAAACCTGATTTTATAGCTTCTTATCTCTTTTTCCCTTGCCTCCTTTTCAAGGTCTTTTGATTCCTTTTCTTCAAAATTATCATAGCCCACATCCTTTATTGTCTGCCTTATTTTTTCAGCAGTAATTTTTTCAGGCTCATAAGTTATTGCCGCTTTTTCAGTAACCAATAATTCTTTTGAAATAATGCCATTAAGTTTTTCCAGAGCAGAGCTTATAATATTAATGCAGTGAGGGTTGTCCATTCCAATAACCTTAAGCTTTAGAATATTTCCTTCTGCAGAGCTTTCCTTCAATATGCTATAGCCAGCATCTTCTATTGCTTTTTCAAAATCCTTTTCAGTCGCCTTTGCAGCATCAAACTCAACACTTGCTTTTTCTGAGGCAAAATTAACATTTGCATTTGTAACGCCAGAAACCTTTTTCAGTGATTTTTCGATTGTAATTGCACAAGAAGCGCAGTGCATTCCCTTTATAGGAAGAATTATTTTTTTTGTTTTTTCTTCATTTGACTCTTTTTTTGTTTTTTCATCTTTTAATTTTTCATTTGTTTTTTTGAAATCTTTTATTGACTTTTTTTTTAATGATTTCTTTGATATTGTTGCTTTTTCGTTCTCTAAAAATTTTTCATAGCAGTTTTTACTGCAGAAATAATATTTTTTTCCTTTTCTAGCTAGTTTAAACTTGGCCTTTTTCTCATCAACTTCCATTCCGCATATAGGGTCTTTTGCCATTTTTCTCTCACCTTGTTATCATTAATTTATTCTATTTATTTTCCTCTAATCATCAGTAATGTTGTGATTCCGAGCGAGTATTTATTAATATCTTTTCTAAATCTTATTTTTTGAATCTCATCCTCTGAAACAGGCTCACATGCAAACAGCCTTAATATCGGATGAAACCAAAAATCTATATACCATACAGGTTTTGTTAAAAAGACAAACAGCAGTATGCCTTTTTTATTCAATCGCCTAGCGTATGAATCTATTATCTTGGACTGCTCTTCCAGGTGCGACATAACCCATGTTGAGATTATGATATCATATTTCTTTGCAGATGGCTTTGTGATATCTCTTCTTATCAGGGCAACATTCTCTATCTTAGGAAATTTCTTTCTTGCAATTTTTAACATATCATCGCTGAAGTCAACGCCTGTGTAACTTCTGAATCTCTTTTTTGAGTTAAGGATTCTTTCAAGATTAATCCCTGTTCCGCAGCCAAGGTCTAGTATTTCCGAAGATGGCTTAATGTTTGCTATCAAAAGTTTTGTGAAATTGGCTTCTGCTTTTCTTGATGCAAGGTTTGTCCACAATGCTCTGGCCTGGTCATACCATCTGGCATTAAATAATCCAAATTTACTGTATACATCCTTTATATCTTGTTTGTATGCCATAATTTTCTATTAAAATATAAATTTTTATCCTAGTTCAACACCTGATCTTCTTAATTCATCAATTAACTGCTTTACGCCTGTAAAAAGTATTGTCTTGATGCCAAGTTCTTTTGCATTCCCCAGATTTTTTGCTGCATCATCAATGAAAATTGTCTCTTCTGGTTTTGCATCAAAATGCCGGATAATCAGGTTAAATCCCTTTTTATCAGGCTTTCTTGCCTTGATCTCTTCTGAAATTATCCCAAAATCAAAGTGCTGCTTTATAGGCAGCCTTCTTTCGCTCAGCTCCATCAATTGTATTGAGGAATTTGTAAGATATGCTAGCTTATATTTATGCATGGCCTTAAGTTTCTTCAATAAATTTACCATATCACTGTTTATTTCTTTAAAGCTGCTGAGTTTTTTCAACATGTCAATAGACGATGCTTTGACATTAAAATGCTTTAAAAAATTCTCAACTGCCATGACAGCGGAGATTTCACCGAGCTCAGCTTTCTTTATGTGCAATGAAAATATTTCCTCTACTTCAGCCTCATTGCAATTATGCTCTTTAGCGAAATACCTAAAAAAAGGCTCTTCTTCGCAATGGAAGACAACGCCGCACAGGTCAAAGATAATTAATCTTATGGTCTCTGCCATGTCGTTCTTGTTCTCCTAATATCATCAATCTTATTCTCTTTTACTTCTTTTATTACTTACTGGCTTTTATTGTTTATATGGAAAAAGTTATGCAGCCAACACCAGCCAAAAAAGCTTTCAACCAAAGCAATCCATGCAACAGCAGCGATCAGCAAGTTAGCTAGTCCAAGCTGGTACTGAGGAGCAAATGGTCCTAGCCACCAAAAAGCCAGCGCAAATCTCAATATCCTATCAAGCCTTCCTAGGTTTTGTTTCATGTTGTTTGCCTCCTTGAAATATTTTATACATTTATTTATTGTATGCATATTTATGTGTCATTTTTGTTTTATTTATATGTATGATTTCAATGGCACTTCTTGCTCTTAAAGTATCTTATATACAGAGCATAACCTATGATCGATGAGCCTATTATCAGGCTTTCTAGCGTATAAGTTTTTGTTACGCTTAGTTTTTCAAGCGGATAGCATTTATAATCTGCACTGCAGTAATTGCCGCCGCCGCAGCTGGCATTGCTTGTGCATTCTTTCTTGGCGCATCCTGCCAAAAATAGGATAAATGCCAACAAAAACAATATCATGATCTTTGCAGGGATCTTTTTACGGATTATTTTTCTGTTCATGGCTTGTTGTGTGATGCACATTTGGTATTTGGTTAGGCATATGATGAGCTTGATGATGTGCAGTGGGATGATATTTATTTAAACCTGAATCTGATACTGAAATCTTCTCTGAAACTTTTTCTTTTTTCTTCCATACAAGCAGTATAAAAGCTATTATCAGCGAGATGCTAAGGATAATAACTGCGCTTGTAAAATCTCTATTGACTTTAGTTGGCATACTATGGCATTTCCTGTCGCTTCCACAATAACTGTTGCTGCCACAGTCAGCATTGCTTGTGCATTCGCCTACATAAGTCAGCTTTATTGCAAATATGAAGAGCCAGATAAGCCCAACGACTATAGCAATCGGAATTATATGGCACAAAATTGCTTTCTTGTCTTTTCTTAATGATCTCTTATATTGTTTGTTCATCTTCATACTTCTGTTTGCAATCTTCGCTGCAAAACCATTGGCTATCTGCATAAATGCCAGTGCCTTTTGCCTCTTTCATGCCACAAATAGGGTCACGCTTTCCAAATAAGTTCTTTAGTTTTTCAAATGCCATAGGTCATTTCATCTCTCTCCATCTGACTCCTTTGCAGTTGCACAGGTTCCTGTGATACTTTTCTACATGCTCGTCTATCAGCTTGAGCAATGGAATCATTATCTTTGGCTCAAGAGAATATATCCTATGCTTTCCTCTGACTTGTGAAGCTACAAAACCAAATTTCTTTAATGCTTGCAGACAGTGGCTTATCCTGCTTTGCTCACATCCTAGTTTTTTGCACAGCTCAGACACAGTAAGAGGGCCTTTGCTAAGCAAATTAATAACGTTCAGCTTGCAGTCATCTGCAAGTATCTTGAAAAAGCTCTTATATGAATTGCATATCATATGAAGCTAGAATCATATGTTGTATATAAATGTTTTGTTTAAAAAAACAGAAGTTTAGAAATTAGGACAAGTGAATAAATTTAAGAAAATATCTATAAAAAGCTACTTTTTCTTTCCAAGCGCGCTGTCAATCGCTGCCTTGTCAAAGCCGACAATTATTGTTCCGTTTACGTCTAAGACTGGAACTCCCATCTGACCTGATTTCTCCACCATCTCGTTGGCAGCATCCTGATTCTCTCCAACATTGATGTCTTCAAATTGGACTTTAATAGACTTTAAGTAATCTTTTGCCTTGTGGCACCATGGACAACTTGTTGTGCTGTAGACTTTGACTGCCATCTTACTGCCTCCTTAGATATTCTTTACGTTCTCTATCTTTTTTATCTTTGTTTAATTCTAAGATTGTAATTAGTTACCTAAGTATAAAAAACTTTTGTTTAACCTATCTGACAAGTGATGGCGACTGCCGACGAACACTGGTTTAGGTAATCAAAGAGTTGCTCCTCCTCTACGCTGAGATAATAGATGTGATAGTGGAAAAGCATTGCGTGCTGTGTTAATTGATGTGTAAGTATATGGCATTGCCCGTCGCAACTTAGCATGGTTATTGTTGATTCATGTTCGTCAAAAATTGGCAGTCACCATCACTTTTATTATGTTAAAAACTTTTGTTTAACTGCTCTGCTCGGAAATTTCAGAAAATCAAAAGGCTTATAAAGAGAAAAAACATTTCTAATCTCAGAGGGCAATCGTTTTAAGAGGTGTGTTGATGCTGAGTCTTGATAATCTGCAATTTAAGAGTTCTAAAGATTACTATGACTATCTGATGTTTCAGATCCAGGAAAGGCTTGTTGCGATAGATGAATTAAAGTCAAACAACACAAATTTCAGCGAGCTTGTAAAACAGGTCTCTGATCTTGCTGTATTATCTAAATTGCTTGCGATCAGCGAAGGTGTTGATGAGCAGATCCTTAACCAAAGGCTTCAAGAGCTGAAGAGCAAAGTCATAAGCAGTTAGCTATAATCTGATAAGATAATTCAGATTGATGTTCTATTTCCAGCAAAAACTTTCCAATAAAATTTATAAACAATGCCTATTTTTACTCTTACTATGGCTATCACATACAAGGATGCTGGAGTAGATGTTGATGAATGGAACAAGACAGAGGATGCTATCTCTGGCTATGTTAAATCTACTTTTACTAAAAATGTTCTAGGAGAATTTGGTAGTTTTGGCGGATTGTTTGAATTAGATAAGAGCAAATACAAAAATCCTATTCTGGTCTCTTCTACTGACGGTGTGGGCACAAAATTAAAGGTTGCAGTTCTTGCAAACAAGCATGACACAGTAGGGCAAGACCTTGTCAACCACTGCACAAATGACATACTTGTGCAAGGCGCAGAGCCATTGTTTTTTCTTGATTATATAGGAACAGGCAAATTAAAGAAAGAAAATGTTGTTGAGCTGATAAAAGGATTTGCAAAAGCCTGCAAAGAGAATGGGTGCGCATTAGTCGGTGGAGAGACTGCAGAGCTTCCTAAATTATATCTTCCTGGAGATTATGATCTTGCAGGGTTTATTGTCGGCGTTGTTGAAAAAGATAAATTGATAGATGGCAGCAAGATTAAGGCTGGAGATAAATTGCTTGCACTGAAATCTTCTGGATTGCATACAAACGGGTATTCGCTTGCTATTAAAGTGCTTCTTGACCATGCAGGATATAAGTTAACTGATAAGATCCCTGAACTGGTTAATGACAATGAAGGCTTAAAATATTCAACATTAGGAGATGCATTGCTCGCAGTGCATAGGAGCTATCTGCATGAGATAAAAAAATTATTTGCTGCGGGAATAGAAGTTAAAGGATTATCACATATAACAGGAGGAGGCTTTGTTGATAATATCCCAAGAATCCTGCCAAAAAATACTTCTGCATTGATAGATACAAAAAGCTGGAAAGTGCCTGCTCTCTTTAGACTGATACAAAAGCACGCAGAAATAAACGATAGCGAGATGTTCAAGACATTCAATATGGGCGTTGGCATGATAATTGTTGTAGATTCTAAAGATGTTGAAGCTGTCAAGAAGAAATTGGATGCTTTCCTGA
>JAGVZX010000079.1 GCA_018302185.1 Candidatus Woesearchaeota archaeon | reverse complement strand
AAATGCGCCCTCGGATAAAACATCTGACTTTTCTTTTGTGCACAGGTCAAAAACCTCGTTGAATGCCCTGACATTCTCCAGAGTGCCCGTCCCTTTTTTTTCACACCACTCGCAGTTGTAATCTGTTGTGCTCACACAAGCTCCTATCCCTATCTGGTTTGCCATGTTCTTCCATTTGCAGTCCCCGGCTCTGCAGTTGTCTCTTGTGCACGCATCCTCGGATTTGTAATCATAGCAGGCCATTGATTGGTCGCAGTTGAAGCATGAGTTTACTATCGTGCTTGACCTATCATAAAAGCAGTACCTGTTAGCCTCGCACCCTTCCAGCGTGTAGAACAGCCCAAAGGGGTTTGCGCTGTTGTAATTGCAGTTGATCTTGTTCAAGCATGCCGGCTTGTTGTTGTCAACCACGCACGCCTGTGTTGAGGAGCATGATGTGCCTTCCGGCACGAGGTTGTTGTAAGTGCCGCAGAAAAATGCATTGTTGAATTTATCGCTGAATTTGCTCTTCACTCCATCGGGAAAGATCTTTGAGAATATTTCCGGGAAAAATGCCAGCAGATAGCCGCTATATTGGATGTAGTAGGATTGGGAGATGCAGAAATTACCTGATGAAAATTGGTTGAGGCATTCTATGTTGCCCAATGTTGCCGTTTTTGTTATTGTTGGAGTTGCCGTCTGCAGGCTGTAATGGGCTTTGATTTGGTATGTATACGTTGCATCAAACGCCAGGTCATCAGATGCATCCTCAAATGAGTCTATGCCTGCTGTCCCGAGAATTGCCAGGTTAGTGCAGCCGCTTCCCTTGCACCTCAGGATGTCATAAGACGCTGATGTGCCGCTGCATTCGTCCTGCCATTTCAGCAAAAATGCCCTTTGCCCTTTTATAGGAATTATTTCCAGATTGCTCAGTTTCGGAATGTAGTTTGAATTAAGGCAGCCGACACCCTGCTTTATGCATGAGCCCCCTGACTCAGTCTTTACGCTTGGGTTGAAGCATGCTGTGTCGTTTGCATCTGTGCAGCCGTTATTGTCATTGTCTATTTTGTCGTTGCATTGCGGCACTGCGCATAATTGGCTGCAGTCTGCCTGCCCCTTGTAGAAAGTCAGCCCGGTTCCCTGGCACTTGGCTCCTGACGTGATTGAGCCTCCAAGCTGCGAGCAGCAGCATCCCGAAGCACATGCATCTACGCCAGAGCAGGCTTTGTTGATAAAAAAGAAATTTGCTGCGCAGTCATTTGAGTTTGCAGGCCCATTCGAGTTTTGAGCTGACTTGTAATAGCTGGAAAAGTTATTTTCAGGTGTTGGGCAGCATTCTTTGTCCCTTAATACAAGCTTTTGATCAAAGCATGCCCTGTCGCCTGCTCCGGGATTTGTGCAGCATCCGACCTCATCGGCATAAGCAGAGTTCAAGCTAATTAAAGCCAGCAAAATACAAAAAATCACCACCTCTTTTTTTATCCTGCTCATATCCTGTTTACAGTGATAATCTGATAATCGCGCAATTGCCCGTCGCTTACTTCCACTCTGAATTTAATCTGCGGTATGCTCAGTTTTCTGGGAAATTGTGCCGGAATGTTTCCGGATTCGCCGATAAGGATATTGAATGAATAGTTGTCTTCATCGGGGTCAGATGCCCTTAACGGTTCCCGTATTATGTCTGCTTGGTTTATTTGATAGTTGCCTGAAAAGGAAAATGTATCTTGCCTGATGTAATTAAGCGCAGGAGCCCTGTTTTTCCTCGCGAACATGTACTCAAATGGCTTTCCATTAATCAATGATCCTTCATCAGTTATTATCACCAGGTCATCGTTGGAAAAAATGTCCTTGATTAATTTGATGCTTATGGAATCTCTTTCATTTTTAATGTCGCTGATATTGAATTTTATGTTTTTAATGTCTTTATCCGTTAAATCTTTTGTGAAAAAATAGATGTCCCTCAGCCTTATTTTTAGATTGGATGAGAAATCGCCCAGCCTGGCAGTTTCTTTCGTTGTCGGGTTTGTTATGGTGATTGGGATTGCTGATTTTATGCTTATGTCGTCGCTTCCTATAACGGCGGATGTTCTTGTCGAATTCATGGCTATTTCAAATCCTTGTTTTTCAAATGTGTTGAAATTTGCGCAGCCTGCCATATTTCTGTCAATAAATTTTTCTATCTGGCTCTGCAGTGAATTCGGGCCTTCGGAAGAATTCAAAGGCGGCATGTTGCTTACGCCAAAGAACCCGTCTGAAATTTCTTCGCTTGATGCTGCTGTTTTATAGGGAAATGCCTGCCATGGGTAATCCGGAATTTCCGAAGAGTAAGGGGGTGGCGCAAACTTGGGCGGAAGTATGTTGTATGCAACATTAATGTTGTTGTATTTCACAAAAAACAGCCCTTCGTCGGTGTCACTGTAATCGACAAGAGTGCCTCCTTGGCTTGCATACAAATGGCCGCCCTGCCTGCCAAGCAGGATTATCGCGTCTTTTGCAAGCTTGTCAACGCATTTTGTGACAAATTCCTTGATATGCTGTGTGTCAATTGCAGTTTCCTGTATTTTTTTAATGCTCTGCTGGCTCTGCTTCCTGATTGCTGATTTGGAAAGGTACAAAACCAGGCTCACTATGATGAAAATAGCCAATCCGACTATCATCAGCATTGTTACCTGTGATTTTGTTTTGAGCCTCATTTTACCTCTTTTTTTACTATAACCTATATTTTCAAATGCCTATTTAAAACTTACCATCCTCTTTTTTCTGATAAACAGGTACGCCAACAATAATAAGATTACAATTATCGGCGTAATATAAAACATTATTTTTATCCATTTTTTGCATAATCCGGTTTCTGTGCAAAATTGTTCTTCGACATCGGCCTGGTATAATAACTTGTCTTCTTTATATATTTCCAAGAATCTCCAATTGCTACCTTTGTAAAGGAAATCCTTCGTAATTGTTGTTTGATTTATTTTTATTAATTGTTCCTTGGATAAGATGAAGAAAGCAGGCGCGAAATTTGTTTTTTCTATAATTTCATTTTTTGTGTCTTTTATTTGCAGGGTGTATAAAGAAGGGCTGGTAACTGGATTTTTAAATGTCCCTTCTGCAATTTCAAACTTTTCCAGTCCTATATGATTTCGATTATTGAGGGTAAAGGACACTTTGATTATTTTGTCAGTAGCAGAGCTGACTAGTGTTGTTTGTAGCAAAAACACAAAAATTATGATTAATAGTTTGTTTTTCATTTTAAGGCACAATCCCGTAAATTTCGGAATTTCCACTTAAATCTTCTGCTCTAAAACTTAAAAAAGACTCGTTACCTAAATTTGCTAGCTGTACATACTGTATATTTAAACCATCACTAATTCTGATAGGGCTATCTTCATAAGTAAAAAACTCGTTGGCTTGTAAATCAAATGCCTTAAGATACGGTGTAAAAATATCATCTTTTAATATTTCTATTGGTGAGGAAATTAATTCTTCCCCATAAGGTATATCAATATAAACATTAACTAATTCACCATCTTGAAAAAATAATGTGGCACTAAATGTTTCGTTTGTGGATGAGATTGTATATAATCCTTCAGCAATAAATTTGTTGCTATTTATGTTTATGGGCTGCAATGAAGCAAATGAAATATTCTCACCATTATAAAGAGCTGGAATTGTGTAATCCCAGAAGAAATTCAACTGACCTTCCTCAAATTGTGCAAAATCAATATCAAGCGGTGTGTCTAGCCAGTTTATTGAGATGGTATTTGTATATTGGCTAAAAACAAAGAAAAGGGTTAAAATATCATCTCCCGTTAAATTAACTGTAAAATCAATTCCTTCTGGTTGTATGTTGTAGTTATCAATTGTTATTTTCGGTGGCTCTTTGTCTGATCCTTTCCTAACAAAATAGAATCTTTGTATCATGTCATCCCAACCCGTCTCGTTTACAAACTTTGCGTTTTCTGTATTATAAGATAAATCATAATCTTCAGAAGATCTTGGAAAATAAATAGACAACCCGGAAGCAAAACTATGAGATATACCCATAACATTATCAATTATAGCGCTTGCTACAGAATCTTGAACATTAATCAAGTCATCATATATTTCTGTGCCTGAACTCGCCGGTATCATTAATTCTAAAAGATCAAAAAGGTCTATATTAGGGCGTCCAGTAGGAGAATTGTACCTGTCTGCTTTGTTATTTGCGCGAGCGATTTCCTTCCATGTCAGGTTAATATTAAAATTTATTTTAGGTACTAAATTGGTAAGCGAATTTAGAATGTTACCTATCTTACTTAAATCTATAGCTGATAGGGTTATTGTGCTATCTTTGTTTTCATAATAATCGTAATATGATGTTGTTATTTGCGATGCAAAAGTTCTTGCATCACTTTTTGGGCTATCTGTTATGAATTTAAGCAATCCTGCATAATTCCAACCTGTTCCCGGTATTAATTCCTCTGAGCCAATGCCTATGTCTGCAAACTTGGATATTTGTGAATATACTTCCAACATACTCATCAAGCACATATCAAATCCAATTATGTCGAGTTTTCTGTTCTTTTTGATTGTTGCCTCACTTAAGGCATCTGCAAGAGCTTGCACACTTAGACCTGCAGGATTGTCTGTATCATCATTAGACAAACTTACCCAGCCACCTCCATGGTTCCATAAAATTAATGCATAGTGCTTAGCAGGATAATTTTCCATAGTATAAAAAATAAAATCTTCTAAAGACTTGGGATTTCCCATATCAATTTCCCCAAAATCAGTTAATTCTTTTGAGTTTATTATCTCTGCATCATTATCTTTTGTTATGTAAAATATTTTAGTTGTGCTCCAGTCTCCATTTGAAGTGTCAAATTCCGGGGATCTGTCAAATTGAACAATTACATTTACATCTTTTGATGAGCCTACTTGCTCCATATCATTAATATTGGCTATGCCAAACGTTTCTAAATTGTTATCGCCGTTCATAAAAACCATGATAGTCCAGTCTTTTGATTTTACCTTGTCATAAATATCCTTCAGTAATTCGCCAGAGTATCTCCCTATTTTGTTTAGATTTACTTCTTGTCCAGTTGGCGTTTCAAAAAATGCAACGAGCAAATCCTTGAGCCCATTTACATTTAATCTCGAATTTGATGGGCTTTCAAAATATGATATTAAGACGTCTTTCAGAACAATTCTTAGCTCATTGGTTGTGATTGCATTAACATATGATGTCATTAATATTGTTAGAATAAAAACAAAAACAATTAATTTCATTTTCAACAGCATAATTTAAACTCTTTGCAGCAAGCATTTTTGTATCCAGAAGTGTATGCTATATCCAAGCCTCCACATAAATCTCCATTTTGTGCATTTTGGCATATGTTTTGATTTGAAATGCAAGATTTGCAAGCGCCGCCGCAATCAACACCCGTCTCATCTTGGTTTTTTATATTATCAAAGCAACTTCCAGTTGAAACTGATGTGCTTCCACTAGACCTCAGCTTCGAAGTCAAGTCAGGCCATACCGATTCCGGGTCTATATTTGACAGCTGGCTTCCCTGCGCCAGGACATAGTAAGTGTTGCCCTCATTCCTGCACGATAATCCTGAAGAAACGTCTTTTTTTGCCTGGTTGAACTGCCCGACAAACCTGCATATATCGGAACTGAATCCAGTGTACTGGATGACTGCATTTTTGAAGGTCTTGCCTTCTATGCTGCCCCTGATTGAAGTGCTTCCCTGCTGGTTTATGTACAGCTTGTCAAATTTCTTTATGCCTTTAACATAGGACTCATCAAATGGCGGGTTTGTTATCAGCCTTTTGATTGCATTTATGATGTTTTTGAATGGCGTTCCGATATGCCCCTCAAATGACCCGAGAATATTCTGGTCTGATGGGATTGTTATAGGCACTTCGCTGTAAATGAAGCTCTTCAGCCTTTTATTGTACCACACCTTGTTTGTCGAATCGCAGGAATGGTACTGCCCGTCGTTTACTAATGCGCTGCTGCAGCTCGTAATGCCGAGTATGTTCAGGCTGTTCCTTGGAATATCCTCAATGTTCTTGCTGATTGAAGTTGCTGCAATAACTTTGTTTCCGCTTTTCAATATGCAGAAATTGTTTGTTTGCAGGTTCATAAGGACATTCGACACAATTTCTCCAGATTCTGTAAGGTACTGCAGGTTGTTCAGGGAATTTTTCCTGTCATCGCAGAAAAGCGTAAAATCGCCGCTTTTCAAGTTCAATAATTTCAGCGCCAATAGCTTGGTTCTCGATGACCAATTGCCGTTTTCGCAATAGTTGTCATCAGAGGCAGTGTAGTTCCCGCTTTCAATGCACTGGCTTGATTCACTTCCAAAGACGTTGACAAGGCATTGCGTTTTTTCCGGGCAGTAGCCTGTTACAGTGCCATCTGGCATGGATTTTGGCTCAGATTCCGCCCAGTCGCCGTCAATGCACCTGAATCCGTTTAACGGCTGCGCCAATGGGTTTGCTCTTTGATTTCCAATGCACTTTT
>JAGVZX010000104.1 GCA_018302185.1 Candidatus Woesearchaeota archaeon | reverse complement strand
AATGAGGTTAAGATGATACTGGATAGCAATGTAGCTCCTGCAATAGTATTTAAGCTTAACAAGAAAAGGCTTGATGCTGTAAAGAAAGATAAAGAGAATCTGATTAAAAAACTTAATCTAGATGATAAGTATAATAGATTGATAAGATTGCTTGATTACTTCTGTGTCTTTCAGGATGACAGGAAAATTGCAGCTTTAAAGGCAAACCATTATTTTGAGATATTTATGAATGAGTTCAGAAGAAGAACTGGCATAAGCAGGGCGTTGCTTAATTATTCTCTTCCAAATGAATTTGAAGCAATTGTAAACAATAAATTTGATATCAACATATTAAAGAAAAGAAGCAGATATTGTGTGATGTATGTTAAGAAACAAAGCATAGGGATCCTAGTTGAGGATGATGCTTCAAAACTAGAAAAACGACTTCTTGGATCAAATAATAATCAAGAGATTGATGAATTTGAGGGAATGAGAGCTTACGGCGGCAAGATTACAGGAAAAGTAGCTAAGATTTTTGACCCAAGGTCTTCCAATAACTTTAATGAGGGGGATATTCTAGTCACAACAATGACATCACCTGACTTTATCCATCTGATGAAAAAGGCTTCTGCAATAATCACAGATGAAGGCGGAATAACCTGCCATGCAGCTATTGTTGCTCGCGAATTATTTAAGCCATGCGTAATTGCAACAAAAATTGCAACAGATGTGCTCAATGATGGTGATCTAGTTGAAGTTAATGCTAACCATGGATTGGTAAGGGTTTTAGCAAGAGCATAGGTGTTCTGGATAATTATTTTTTAGAGAGATTTCATTATTGTGTCCACTTTGTGACCACAAGCTTAGGGGTTATCTTTATATACTGTGACCACTTTCTCGTGCACAAGATGGCATTTATTGAGCAACAGCTAAAGGGCGGAAAGAAGTATAGCTATCTTACCCAGACAGTCAGGGATGCAGGCAAATTCAAGAAAGTAAGAGTGCTTTTATCAGATAAAAGCATAAGCAGGAATGAGTTGGATAAGATCGCTGCAAAAAAACAGAAAGAGCTTTCAAAAGAGCTGGAAAGACATAAAAGAACAAGCATAGTTTTTGATCCAAATCTGATTGAAAGAAATCCGCCTAAGCATAAGTTTCTTGTCTGGGAAAGGCCATGCAGGATAGTATTAGCTCATACTGCTGCAGAGTGTTTAGGCTTGCCATTAAAAAAGAGATTTGGCTGGCACTGGGGCAATTCTTATTGTTTTCTAAGGCAAAAAATGGTCAAAGCTGTATGGGATACAAAGTATGTCATAAAGTCAGGCATTAATATCATAAACAATATGCTTGACAACAAATACTTTGACAAAAAGCTCAAGGAAAATGACAGGCTCCTCAAGAGATTGCTTATAGAATATGAGAAGATAGAAAAAACAGATTTAGCAGCGCTTTCTGATAATAAGTTTATAGAGTTGTTTAAGGAATTTCACTCTGCATTTTTAGACTGGTGGAGCTTTGCGCAGATAGAAGAGCCGATTGATCATGCTGCTGAGTTTTTGTTGAGGAAAGTCATACCAGAAAAGCATTTTGCAATAATCACATCACCGAGTGAGAAGTCATATACAACAGTTGAAGAGGAAGAACTTTTTAAGATTGCGCTTAAGGTAAAGCAGAATAAGAGCGCATTAAAGCTGTTTGCAAAAGAGGATAAAGCTATCAGACATAAGTTAAGCAAGGAGATAGATAATATGCTTAAAGAGCATGTAAGAAAATATTTCTGGCTCCAGACAAATTACTATGAGAGGATTACCTTGGATGTAGATTATTTTATTGATAATATAAAGAGCATAATCAGGGATAATATAGATGTTAATGAGGTTATAAGAAATAACGAAAAGAGAATAGCTGAAGTGAGAAAAGAAAAGACAGAGCTGATAAAAAATCTAGATATAGATGACAGATATAAGAAATTGATAAAACTAGTTGATTTCTTCTGCATCTTTAGGGATGACAGGAAAGCGCTTTCATTGCGCGGCAACCATTACATGGGAGCTTTTATAGATGAAGCTGCAAAAAGGACAGGCATTGACAAGAATCTGTTGTATTGGTGCACGCCTTATGAAGTGCCTAGAATTCTTAAAGGTAAATTCAACCTAAATGAGTTAAAACTACGCCAAGAACACATGACTTTGATAGTCACAGACAAAGGGATGAAGATAATCACAGGCAAAGAATCATCAGATTTTGAAAAAAAGAAGTTAGGCAATGAGTTTTCTCAGGATGTGCAGGAATTTGAAGGGATGAGAGCCCAAGGAGGAAGAGTTACTGGAGAGATAATCAAGATCCTTGACCCAAGAGATGCTGCTAGATTTAAGCAGGGAAGCATCTTAGTTACAACAATGACATCACCTGATTTTGTAGCAATAATGAAGAAGGCAGCTGCAATCATCACAGATGAGGGAGGGATAACAAGCCATGCTTCTATCGTGGCAAGAGAGTTTGGGATCCCTTGCGTAATTGCAACAAAGATCGCTACAAGCGTGTTAAATGACGGAGATAAGGTAGAGGTTAATGCGAATCATGGGATTGTAAAGATAATAGAAAAAAGTAGAAATTAGATTTTGTGGTTTATTGATATTATTTTATATGCACTTTGATTACTTTATCTTCCTTTCAAGCTCATCCTCACTTACAGCACCTACTGCTCCGAATAAGCTCTTCAAGCCTGTTTCCAATGCAGATTTGTCGCTTAAGCTATGATGCGTTTGTGGAAATAAGCACCATTTGTGGTCTAGATTTGAGAAAGGGTTTACAAACACAATCATGAACTGCATGTCAAAAGTTGCAAGTTTTTGCCATTCTGAGATGACTTTTTTTAAGTTGGAGGTTGTATTAAAGAGGAACAAAGCTGTTTTATTCTTTTGCTCTTTGAATGGCTTTAATTTTTCTAGTGCAGAATCTACAGCATTTGCATCAAGTAATGGAGCAACAATAATTGCCTGCTTTTTACCATCATTAAAATTAACTAGAATATCTACATCCTCTGCATTTTGTGCTATATCAGCTATCTTCTTCGCAATAACATCCTTACTTCTGATGAAGTGTACTGCCCAGTCCTGAAGATAGATTTTTAGCTTGTCTGTGATAGGGTTCACCTGTTTTTTAGCAGTAAGATATTATTTAACAATTATTTAATCAGAAATAAATTTAACTATAATATAAATTTTGTCATAAATATAAAAGAATAAATAATTAGTTAGAGAGATAGAATGAATAAAAGTAATAAGATATACGAGAAATTGAAAAAAACGATTGCCTAATCATTCTCGACTCTAGGCGCCAAGATGAATGCCAGCAATACCTTATCAACTGATTTATACTCAAGCTTCAGAGGATAGTCATCGCTGAAATGGATATGGACTTCATCTGCTAGCTTGCTGCCATCTACCATTTTTTTGAGATATTCGACTGAGTATTTTGATCTTACTTTTGCGCTTCCTGCAACATTAATAGTTATCTCATCACTTGCTTTTATCTCAATCTTTGCTTTTGAAAGGTCGCCTTCTGCCACAACGTTCAATTTTCCGGATTCTGCCTCTAAGGTAAGACTTTCTGCAACAATGTCAACATCTTCAACTGCTTCGTTCAATAAAGATGCAGGAGCTTTTATAACAGCATTAAACTTTAAGTCTGGAATCTTCTGCTCTTTTTCATCTAGTTCAATTATTGGCAATGAGAATGTTCTTGTAGTCTTACTTTTGAATTGCAATACTAGCTTATTTTCCTCAAGCTCTAAAGAAAGCATATCATCAGGCTTTGCCCTTCTTAATATTTGTTTTAGATTGTTTAGGTTGATAGCAAGCTCAACATTGTCTTTGACATCATATTCTGTAAAGCAGCTGCTTAACAGCTTGAACATGACCATAGCAACATTTGCTGGGTCCATTGCCACTAGCTCTATTGCATTTGGTGTAATCTTGAAAGTTGCTTCGTTGACTAGCTCAGAAATTATGCTCACTGAATCTTTTAAGTATTTTGGTTCTGCTAATGTTAATCTCATAGTTTACCCCTCAAACACGAAATTGTCTTACTTATATTTAAAGTTTTTCTTGGATTTATAAAGTTTGTGCATGATAGCTACCACTTGGAAGTTTTGATATGGAATAGGTATTAAACTCTAGACGATAAAAGCCAGAGCTGTGGCTTTGTCTCAAGTCGGAAATTTATATACTGCATATACAAATTTCCGCCTTTCGACGTCGCCTGCAAACATTAGCAGGTTAATTTAATTGACCTTCGCTCCATGGAACATCGCTCAGGTCGTGAATGTTATTATAATTATGTTTGCAACATTGGCGACATCAGCCACAGCTCTGGCTTTTTTAAGGTCTGCCTAATACATACTATATGGATTATAGCCCTTAAAGTGCATAAATTAATATAGATGTAGATAGATATAATTATTAAGATATATCATTTGAAATCAGGTTTATTTAAAAAAGAGTGTGAAAATGAGTACAAACGACATAATCATAGGCAGGCTTGCAGGTGACAGAGAGAAATATGGGATGCAGGGAGCTATCCTTATTGCAAAGCATTATGTCAAGATGGGGCAGGTTACTTCTCTGAGTAATAATGTGTATCTTGATATTATAAAATCACATGTCATATTTATCTGCGGAAAAAGAGGAGGAGGAAAATCTTACACTATGGGAGTTATTGCTGAAGGCATGATCGATCTTCCATTAGAGATTAAACAGAATCTGAGCATCATAATGCTGGATACCATGGGCGTTTACTGGACAATGAAATTTCCTAACCACAAGGAAGAAGAGCTTCTTACGCAGTGGGGATTTAAAGGCAAAGGTCTGGATATAAAGATCTATACGCCATTTGGTGCATTCAAGGAATATAAGGAAGCTGGATTTCCGACTGATTATCCGTTTGCATTAAGGCCGAGTGATTTGGCAGCAACTGACTGGGCTATGACCTTTGGCTTTAACACAAATGATCCTATAGGAGTTCTTGTAGAAAGAGTATTACATGATCTGACAGATAAATTAAAAGTATTCGGATTAGATGAGATGATCGCTGCCATCAAGACAGATGATAGGGCGCCACAAGTAGTTAAGGATGCTGCAGAGAACCATTTCATAAATGCGCAAAGATGGGGATTGTTTGACAAGAATGGGACAACAATTGCAGAGCTTGCAAAGCCAGGTGAAGTTACTATATTAGATGTTAGCTGTTATGCAACAGTGCCAAACGGATGGGACATTAAAGCATTGGTAGTTGGCTTAGTTTCTCAGAAATTATTTGTTGAGAGGATGATTGCAAGAAAGAAAGAGGAATTCAAGCAGGTTGAAGGAGTTCAGCATTATTTTTCAGCCAGAGACAAATCACAGGAAAAACAAGAGATGCCATTAGTCTGGCTAGTCATTGATGAAGCGCATGAATTTTTGCCTGTACAGGGAAAGACAACTGCAACTGATGCACTAGTAACTATAATGAGAGAAGGCAGGCAGCCAGGAATTAGCCTTATTCTTGCAACGCAGCAGCCTGGAAAGATACATACAGATGTCATGACACAGAGTGATATTGTATTGAGCCATAGGATAACTGCAAAATTAGACACTGATGCTTTAGGGATGCTTATGCAGAGCTATATGAGAGATGGATTGGATAAAGAGTTAAATAATTTGCCAAGAGTAAATGGAGCAGCATTGATATTGGATGATAGCAATGAAAGGATGTACCCAGTAAGGATGAGGCCAAGGTTTACATGGCATGGCGGAGAGTCTCCTATCGCAATACATAAGGCAAAGAAGGTTTTTGATTTTTGATTTAGCAAAAGGTATATATAGTATGATGATGTAAAGAAGGATTAAGAATAAGTTATTTAAATGTTATTTACGACATTAAATAGATATTTAATTTTAAAAAAGAGGGTGAGAATATGGCTTTTAAATATGAACCGTTGCCTGCTGGCTTTATGATTGTTGGGATGTTAGGCTTTATTGGGTCTTTGATATTCTGGAATTCAGGAAGATTATCCCCACCATGGGCATTTACGCTTGCGTTATTGAGCGCAATATTCTTTATTGCAAGCGTTGTGACTTTGAGGGAAAGCATCGAGATAGATAAGCATATCCTGTACCATAAAAGAAGGAAGAAAAAGAAGAGAAAATAGATTTATTCTCGACAAAATAACAAAACATTTATAAATAACCTTCAATTACTTACCCTTATGCACATATATTTGGAAGATACAGAAGTTCTAACTTTTATAAAATAAAGTAGATTTTTTGTTGGTTCTTGATGTATGTGTAGATTAAATTAGATAAGTAAGGTGAATAAAATATGGAATATGGAGATAGAGACGGTGGATTTCAGAGAAGAAGCTTCGCGCCAGTTAAAGTAGGCGACGAACTAGACACAAAGATAGAAGCAGTCGGCGAGAAGGGAGATGGCATAGCTAAGAAGGACGGCTTTGTATTGTTTGTCCCAGGCGTAAAAGCAGGAGACAATGTTAGGATACGTGTAACACGTGTTCTTAGAAAGGTCGGCTTTGCTGAGGTTGTAGGTAGCGGCGGCGAAAGCGCTCCAG
>JAGVZX010000103.1 GCA_018302185.1 Candidatus Woesearchaeota archaeon | reverse complement strand
AGAGGCTGCAGAACAGCAAACAGCAGTAAGAGAGCAAGATGATAGGATAATAAGAGAGAAAGAGCAAAAAGAAAAAAGATCAACTGTACGACCAAACAGCTTCCTGCCAGTATTTCAAAAAGAAAAAAAGCAGGATAATGGTGCTACATCAGAAAATAAAAATCAAGTAACAGCAAAAGGTATACAGTTGCCTGTAAAAACCAGCAACTTGTTTAATGGCAATGCAAAAGCCAAGGCAACAACAAATGCTAAGACAACTGCAAAAACAAGTGCAACTCCTAAGACAAACTCAGCTTCTTTAAATATGCGCAGTGCTAAAGCAGAAAAACCTAAAGTTAAACCAAATCTTAATACTGTTGCCGATAAGAAGGCTACAGGTATTGGCAAAGTCTGGGGCTGGATGAGGAATATTTTTGCAGCAAATAAGGGAAATACTATTGCGACTGAGGAAGCACCTGAAGGATCTGCAGGACAGGAAACAGCAACTCCGCAACAACCTGCACAACAAACCGCTCATAACGAATTTCCATGGTGTGATGATCCTGATGGAACAGATGTGACGACAGCAACAACAGTAACTTGGCAGCAGTCTAACTGGTCAAGGCAGGAATCCATGCAAGATACATGTACTGGATATAATCTAAGAAAAGTTTATGAAGCAACCTGCAGCCAATATCACAGAGAGCTTCTTGACTGCCCTGAAGCAAGCATATGTGTAAATGATGCATGCACTCCTGAGGACCAAGTTGAAGATCGTGAAGCTGCTGAGCGAGCTGCATATAGAGAGACAGGTGATGAGAGAGCAAGAACAGAATATTGGGGAAATTATTGCCTTGATTACAGGTCAATGGGCACAAATGCGCCAGGTGTAGTCACATACAGGACTTGCGGTGCAGACTATAGATGCAGCAACCTTACAACACTTGAAGAATCTTGCACAGGAAATAATGCAATGCATTATAGGTGTGACTATCAAGGCGCTTTAGGCCATTTGATATCATCAGAAGAAGATTGTGGAGATGATGCTGATTGTGTTTTAGAGCCATGGGGTGCAAGCTGCAGGCCTAGAGATGCAGGTGAAGGCGAATCATGCACCAGAACAACAGATTATCAGACAAATACTGTTGTCACATACAAAGCATGCACTGATTGTGAGCAGATAGGGTATAGAAACAGATGTTTGGAAGGCAACAGGGTTGCTAAAGTCTCGTGCTTGAAAAACAGGGTTGTGGAAGTTGAGGAGAACTGCTCTCCAGGACTTAGTTGTCCATTAAATCTTACTGAAGCATCAATTAGGGAATTGGGATTTACGCCGCAAAATTGCGGAAATTACATGAGATATCAGAGTTAGTAAATAATTTAATTTCTTAGATATAAATTTTTATATTCTAATTGCATTTAATACATATAACTAATGCTTATGGATATAGCCAATACTATCATGCCAGCCATCAACAAAAAGGATGCATCGATCTATGAAGTAGAATCGCATACTAAAGGAACTTTCTACACAGTTGATATAGATGCAAAAACCTGCACCTGCCCACATTATCAATTCAGATTGAAAAGATTTGGAGGAGAGTGCAAGCATGTTGTTGCAGTGCGTGATTTCATCGCAGCAAATTCTGAAGTTAAGGAGTATAAGAGCAAGTATAAGGGCAGGAAAACTGAGAGAATTGGTAAATCTTCTAAATCAGATAAGAAAGAAACGAAAAAAACTGACTCAGGCTCGAATAACTTAACTACAGAAATTCTTAAGGAAGTTGGTGGTGAACAAGGAAAAGATGCTATAGAATTGATTGATAAATATGGCGAGTTCCTTATCAATGATCTAATAACAAAAGGATATCTGATTGAAAGCAAAGGGAAGATAAGATTGATGAGATAGTCAATAATCCAGCCCTTTTACACAATCATCATAGTCATCTGGCACTAATGCTTTGCATTCAGCTAATTTCTTATCTTGGTCAGAAAATAATGTGCTAAGTATGTTTGCCATCGCTATCACGCATTTCTGCCTTAATTTGCCTGAAAGCTTCTTGCACATCACAGCAGCTTCTTTTGCGCCTGCAAAATTGCTCACAAAATCCTTAGCTGCGCCGATTATACACTGTTCTTCTGCAATAGTTGTTAAATTTGCTGTTGTTGCATTTAATGATAAAATTTTTGCCATTGCGCATTTGGCTAGTGTCCTATCAGGATCACTTTTTGTGCTGCCAGATGCATCTCTGCCTATGCTGACAAAACAGATCTCTTTGAACTCATTTCCATAACTTGGCTCGACATTTGCGCACTTTACGAATGCATCCTCAAAATTATATCCATTAACTTTCAGTATATGTGAAGTGACCATAATATAACATCTTTCCTTATATCTATAATCTACAGCATTGCAGGGATAAATAGTATCATCGGTTTTTAGGTATTTGGCAGTATGGTCCTTGTTGCCAAGCTCGTCTGCAATTATATTTTCCATGAAAACCCCGCCATAACAAGAAGTTCTGCTCCAGTCATCTTCCAATAGGTCACAGTGCTCTAACGATGGGAAAATTTCATTGTCAAAATAATACATCAATCCATGGCCTAACCCATGCACGCATTGGTAATGCAAGTAACCAGTCTGCCTTATCTCATCAGATTTGCAAATGTTTTTCACTGCAGTTTTAATCTCAGGCGATCTCTTAAGATACTGTTCAAGAATGCCATGATAATAGCCACTCCAGCAGAAAGGTGTTCCGTGAGAATATGCTTTAATTGCATCACTGTAATAATCAAAAGAGGCTCTGCCTAATACATGCACCAACTGGTGGCATTGCCCATGCACAAATGAATCATTCTTATCTAATCCTTCAATTAATTTCAATGCATTTTCAGGACCTAAATATTTTACTGAATCCTGAAAAAATCTTGCATAGCAGTCAAATCTGCTTCCTACTTGGGTGCAGTTTGGGGTTGGATTGAAGTTTGCATCATTAAAGGATTTATTCTCTTTATTATCAACAACTAGTCTATTATTGCAAGAAGTCAATAATATAACTGAGAAAATTAATACACTTATCAAACTCATCAAGCTGCGTCTCATGTTTATGGTATTAGAACTGAGTTGTATAAAAAACTTTTTATAAGAGCTTAACTTAATCTTATTTATGATATCAAACATCACATGGCTCGGACATGCATCATTTAAGATTGCAGATAGAGTTACTGGCAAAGTTATCTATTGCGATCCTTGGAAGCTAAAGCACACAGATGCACCAGAAGATAAGGCAGATCTGATCCTTGTAAGCCATCCTCATTTTGACCACTTTTCTCCAGAAGATATAAACAAAATTCTAAAGCCTGAAACTATAATTGTTTCTGTCAAAGAAGTAGTGGATAAATTCCCTAAAAACTCAAAACTACTAACTCCTAGCAACAGATTAACTGTTTTTGGAATTGAGATAGAAGCTATTCCAGCATACAATCCCGCAAAACAATTCCATCCGCGCAATAATAACTGGAACGGCTATGTCTTTAATGCAAATAATCTAAGAATTTATCATGCAGGAGACACAGATGCAACTCCAGAGATGCTTGCATTGAAAGATGATAAAAAAGGCATTGATGTTGCACTTGTTCCTATCGGTGGCACTTACACGATGGATGCTTTAGATGCAGCTAATACTGTCAATACATTCAAGCCAAAATTAGCTCTGCCTATGCACTATGGGGATATTGTAGGGAAATGGGAGGATGGAATAACTTTTAAGAATAACTGCAAGATTGATGTTGTGCTTTTGAAACCTGAATAAATTATCTTCTAGTAAATTTTCTTCTATTTTCTCCTAAATCTCTCCTATACTGATGCGAACTTGGTGAATTCATCCTGTATGCGCTTGAAATTTCTGCCCTGATCTCTTGTTCTGCTCTTCGATTAAATCCTGTTGGTCGTTTTTCTGTCTCTTCCGGATACATGATCGAATCTTTTTTGTCTACATGCGTTGCGCCGTATGAATGCGCAAGCTCGTGGACTACTATCAAAACGATGTCTGGCATCTTTCCATCTTTGCATTCAATTACACAATACTTTCCAGGCACATCATCTACTCTTCCTAATGTGGAGTAATCTTTTCTAAGTTTACCAGAATATAGGTCTCCTCCAACAAAACCGATAACACGATGACCAGCTCTTGCTGGCAGGCTATCTTTTAATTTTTTTAGGACATCTAAGTCATTGTTAGTGTTATGCGAAAGGTAATAAAAGCCTGAAACCCTAAACCTGATCTGAGGCTCCACCCCTGTGCCGTTGCTAGGGAAATTTATCTTGTTGAATATCTTTTCATATTCCTGCATTATTGCATATATCTTTTGTTCCCATCTCTCGCCGAATACTCTTCTAGATTGCCTGTCTAATGCAACATCTATATTTATAATTACATCATTTGACCCATATGTATTAGTGCTTGCCATAATTTTCTCATTAGTTTGCGCAATCTCCTGCAAAAGCTTATCCTTAAGAGAAATCTTTTGTGGAGAAAGTGTTGTCAAAGTATCAGTTGTTATAGAAATATCAGGCACTTGCGAAGAATCTGGACTTAATCCAGACATTCTCGTAGCTGGTGCATCTATAACATCAGAAATTTCAGAATCAGTCAAATCTGTAGTTTTTTGTATTGCAGCACAACCGCTAGCTAAGCCTATCGGAACAGTAACCACTGCTACACGGGCACCTTGCTTTAGTATATCAAGTAGGTCAATCGCTACAACACCTCTTAAAGCATGTATCACTCACTTAATATTAAAGTAGTAAAGAAATTCAAGTATATATAGGTTTTGGCACAAATACTTGTTATTTCTTAAGATTTAGCTTATTATTATTTTCGTCCTTATTATCTATCTTATCTTCTCAACTTTAAACCAATAAAACCAAGCAGCACTAAATATTGCAGTCAGCACATTACTTGCAGCGATTGCTATCCACACTCCTGTCAATCCAAATCCAAAATTTAGTGCAAGCAAATAAGCAGCAGGAACTGCAATTATGCCTAATCTAAATAATGCAATAGCTATTCCAGGAATGCCGCGTCCAAATCCCTGGAATGCAAAAGAAAGTATCATTATAAACCCAAGGAATACATAAGTTGGGGCAATGTATCTGATATAAGAAGCGCCATACCTTATCAATTCAGGATTATTATTAAAAACAGAGACAAAAAACTTTGGAGCAGATAAAAATATCAATGAAATTGCAAGCATAAAAACTCCAGTCATTAGGCAGCCTACCCAAGCGATGCTCTTTGCGCGCGCATAGTTTTTTGCACCGAAATTCTGCCCGACCATCGTCAATATTGCAATGCCAATGCCTAATGTTGGTAGAAATGCAACAGTATCAAGCTTAAATCCTATGCCATATGCAGCAATCGCTGCTTCTCCAAAGTTTGCAGTCAGTTTTGTAAGCAATAAGACACCAACAGACATGACTAATTGCGATAATGAGCTAGGAATGCCCACTGAGAAAATGTTCTTAATAAACTGGTAGTTATATTTGAAATCTTTCAATCTTAATTTTACCAAGGATCTGTCTTTTAGGAGATGATTTAAGACCAAGACACATCCGACAACTCTGGCTATAACTGTTGCTATTGCAGCTCCTGCAACACCCATTGATGGAATTATAGAAATGCCTGCAATGGAAATGCCAAAGATAAATATCGGGTCTAAAATCAGATTTAACACAACACTAATACCCATAAACTTCATGTAAGTTTTCATATCACCTTCGCTTCTTATGATTGCAGATGCTGCTAAAAAGAAGAATATTGAGCCGCTGCCTAAGAAAATCCATCTGCTATATTCTATGCTCATAGGGAGAATGCTGCTTGTCGCGCCTAAAAAAACAAACAATGGCTTCATAAATAACAATCCAACAATTGTAAAGAATACGGAGAGCACTAATGCTATTAGCATTGAATGCTCAGCTGCATTATCAGCATTCTTATATTTCTTTGCACCGATATATCTAGAGAGCAAGCTTGTTGTGCCTGCAACTAAGCCACCACCTAATGCATACATGAACAAATCTATAGGGAAAGCCAGACTGACAGCAGCAATAGCTTCTGCACCCAATCTGCCTACAAATATTGTATCAGCTAAGTTATAGCTGACCTGCATCAGGAAGCCAATCATGTTAGGCCATGCAAGCTTCAAGATAGTTTTCGGTATGTTTGCATTTAGAATCTGTTCGCGCATAATATTCTAGATTAAGCCAATAGATTAAAAAGCTTTGCATATAAGAAAGTTAGAATTATCTGGAATCTGCTAATCTTTTACGCATCTCCGCACTGAAATGTTGTTCCAGCCTCATCTAATGTGACGTTTATCTTGCTGCTGCCTATTGTTGTTCTACCGCTGATGTTGAGGATATTGCCGTCTGCATCCTCAAAGTGTATGCAGAAATCTTTTCCGATTCCAAGCTGCCTTCTCGTATCAGTATAATTCTGGTTTGCATAAAATCCGATGAACGCAAGAATAAATAATACAACTGCAACTATTATGTCATATGACCAGAGCTGGGCAGAAGTATTGGAATAAATATTTCTTCTTGTCATAATTGAGTATTTGCACCACTTTTTAGAATCATTCTTTTTTTTGATTATCTATCACCTATTTTATGTTAATGTTGGCAAATATATAAACTTAATTGATTTATGTCACTAAATTTTTATAATGCAATTATATTAAGTTGAATATTTATTAATTTATCTAAAACTTCATTATAAGTTGATTCAGATGCCAGATGAACAAAGAATCCAGGAATTGAAGGAACTGGTAAGATTAGTGGAAACAATCGCTAAAGATATAATCTTTCCTACAGGTGATCCTGCGCAAGGCACACAAATTCAAGGCACAGAGGCAATAGATGAACAACATAGATTGTTAAGAGAACAAATAGCATCTTCTAAGGATATTACTAATTTGTTAACTACTGCATCAGAAACAGAAAGACAAGCTGCTCTTCTCAATCATTTAAGGTTTAATGGTACGAATACTTTAACTTCGTTATATCGTAGGATTGCAGAATTAATATTTGAAAATGGGCTTACAATAGGACAAGGGAAATATGTGGATTTTGCGTATGTAAGCGGCAATGGTTCAGGCTCATTACATGAAAAACTAAAGATGCAAAAAATCGCTGAAGCTGTTTTTGACTATTTATCCCCCAAACAAGGCGAATTGGTGTTAGTCAGCAGAGAAGTGCATGTGCCAAGAGCAGTCCATCTGAGAACTGATTTTTTTGGAACAGCTAGGGAAGTTTTAGTGGGTGTTCTATCATCTGATCCTCTTAAGCTAGTATATACAAAAAAAGATTATACAGATGATGAGCCAATAATTAATCAAAATTATCCAGATATAGTGTGCGGAGACCCGGCTGCAGCACTAGTGTTAAATGTTAGTGACTTTTACGTAACCAGAATCGTTGAAGCTGAGCTGGAAGTACCTAGCAGAGAAGATTTATCTGCTAGGATTGAACAGGCTAAAGCAACATGGGCTCCAGTTAGAGAAAATATTGGGATTGAGGACTATATGTTAGCAAATATGCTTTTAGATATGTTGCCTCAAGCTAAGTTTGGACAGGTTAAAGGTGAAGGATTTGTAGGAACCACTGCTCCAGATAGAAAAGATACTTTTTACCTAGTCGCAGGCAATGAAAAAGTCAGGGCTTTTCTGGGTAGCATTTTTGGTCAAGATTCATATGCTCAAGTCATGGAAGCATTGTCAAAGAGAAGATAAATACAGAAGAATCTCTAGTTATTTTTTGAGTTTAGCCAAAATCTCTTTAATGTCTCTCAATAGATCACTTGCAATATAACTATAAACACCTGCTTTTACTGCTTTTTTTCCTCCACGTTCTGCTAACAATCTGTCTCCTAACATTCCGTTAATAAAAGCAGCCGCGCATGCTGAATTAAATCTAGCTGAATCTTTATTAGGATTATCTTTACTCTGTGCAAGAAAACCTGCAACCAATCCGGCCAAAACATCTCCTGTGCCTGCTTTTGCCATGCCTGGGTTGCCTGTTTTGTTTAATCTTATCTTATCTTTTGAGACGATGTAATCAATCCTACCTTTCAGAAGAATGATGCTGTTGTTATTATTTTTAGTAAAGTGTTTTTGAATTTGTTTTATCTTTTCATTAATATTTTTTATTTTATTTAACTTATCTAATCCTGAATTGCCCAATAATATTTTAAGCTCTTTTGCATGCGGTGTTAAGATAGCGTTCTTGCAATCATTTAAAGAGGCTGCTTTTATTGCATCTGCGTCTAGAACATAAGGTTTCTTGTTTTTTTCTAAGACAGAAACCAGTTTTTTTATAAATTTATCAGTTTTGTTGTTTCTTCCAATACCATTACCAATAAGAACTACATCTGCATTTTGTGATAATTTAACTATTTCTTTCAGATGCTTTTCAGTAAAATATTCTCCGGATAATTTCTTTGTTACTAGGTCTGCTGAAAACGAATTAATAGCATAAGCTACTTTCTCTGGCGCTGCTATGATAACAGAATCAACACCTGCTCTAAAAGCTGCTAATCCTGCTAATGCAGCTGCCCCAACATAATCTTTGCTACCACCAACTATTAGAACTCTGCCTGAATCGCCTTTCTTTGCATTAGGGTTTCTAGGGTGAAGAACTGATCTTACATCTGATATTTTAGTAGATAGATATTTTGTCTTAATAGTTGTCATGCTGCGCCATATTTGACCATAAAATAAACTCCGACAGTAAGCAGTATCAATGAAACGATCTTGTAGCTGATCGTCTTCTTATCTATCTCTTCTTTTATCAATTTTGGAAAATAATGCGACAGGAATAATGCGATGAATAGTACAAATGTTGCCTGCAGTGTCTCAAATGGCACAAGCACAGAGACTTTCTGAAGTGAGAATGCACGATAATATGTATATACCGCAAACATATAGCATAATGACATTATGAAATAAGGTATCCAAAAATTCTTTTTTGCTCTTATGAAAACTATTATTCCAACTGCAAAAAAATTTACTGCATCCATAAACATGAAAGTCAATGGCGTAAGATAGCTTGTTATTGATTTGATGATTATCGCATATACTCCCCACAGGACCATAAGGATTATAAGATACAACATATCTTTTTTGTCGATAAAAACTTTCTTGCTTGGCTTATAAGTCATGAGTATTGCGCTAGCAAGAAGTATAATTGCGCCAAGGTATCCCAAAAATGCAAGCTTTGTACCAAAGATCAGATAATCTAGGATGAAGGCAAGTATCATGTTTGCAAACAGTATGCTGATGATCCTGCTTACCTCTTCCTTCATGAAAAGTTTTGCGCTGAAGAAGATGCCTATTGTCAGAGCTAATGTACGTAAAAATAGCAGAGAATACACTTTTAAGTTGACTGCAGTTAGATCCGCAAACGGAAAAAATACAAAGATTTGCCAGATGTTCAGCAGAAATGCTATCCCTAAGTATCCCATTATATTCTTATTTGTAACATGCTTACTCACTACAAACTTCTCAAATATATTTCCAGCGGCAAAAAGGAATGAGCTCAATACGATAAAAAATAGCCATGACATAGGTTCACTTCTCCACAACTATTTTGCAGCCGCCTGTTGGTAGCATCGCAATTATCTCGTCTAAAGTTCCTGCGCCTAGTTTTCTCTGCACAAATTTAGCAATATCACTTGGCTTTTCATTGCCTTGTATGATCAATAATATTTTTGCGTCTTTATCTGCGTTTTTCTTGACTGCAGAAACAGGACCTGCTATAATCTTGCCAGCAACTTTATTTTCTTCTCCTGGTTTATCATTATTCCCTGCTTCTTTATTAGTGGTATTTTTACCCACACTAATTGCTAGCTTTAGTTCTGGCTGCAGATAATTTGTCTTACCTCTGATAATAAAAGCTCCTTTTGCAACATATTCGCCAGGATTTGGTTCTTTAGATACTTGTTCTGGCTTTACATAAAAAACATCTAAAGTAGCTAAGCCTAGTTTCCATGCACGAGAATAGCAGGCAGTTGCATCTGCGCATTCCTGCAAAGTAGATTCACCAACTTTTTTGCCTTCTGCCTTAACAACAAAGAAAGGAGAGCCCGCCATATCTGTATGGAACACAATATCGTCCTTGTCTGTGTGTTTTTTGATTATTATCTCGTTTGAAGTCGAATCTCTGCCGCCTATGCAAAGAAAACCTTCGCTGGAATAAAACCATCGGAATTTCTCATACCATTCTTTCTTCTTTGCAGAGAGAAGCGCTTTCTCTGACTGCTTGACTGCTTCTTTTGCTTCTAATTGTGCAGCTTTTTTTTGCAGTTCCTCTAGCTTAGAATAATGCCTCTTCAACGCTTCTTTAGCTCCCTCTATCTTTTTCTTGAGCTTCTTTGCCTCATCATAATAGATGCCTGCATTCTCTTCTAGGGATTTTTCGATATAGAGCTTGATTTGTGGCATAAAGTTAAGTAAAATATAGTTTTATTAATAAAGATTTAGGAGAATTAAATTATATATCAAGTTTTTCCTAATACTCTGCCTTTCCTGCTGCCCTCTGGACAACTTCACTTAATGCAGGGTGGATGTGGACTGTATTTACTATCGTGTCAACATTGCCTCCTGCTTTCATTGCTGTAAGAACTTCGTGTATCAGTGTAGAAGCTTCAGCTCCAATTATATGGCAGCCAAGGATCTTGCCTGTCTTCTTTTCAACAATGAATTTTACAAATCCGTCATCCTCATGCATCGCTTTCCCCATGCCTGTGTTTTTGAAATAATGCTTTGCAATGACGTATTCTACTTTACTATTGTTTTTGTTAGTTCTTGTATTTTCTTTTGTTAAATCCTGCTCTCTTAATCCAACACCAGCTATCTGCGGACTTGTGAACACTGCGTGCGGCATAGGGTAATAATCAACAGGCTTTTTTGTCTTTTTATTGTCTTTTCTATTATTTATTTTATTCTCTTCGGCAAATGCATTATAGTAAGCATACTCTGCTTCCAGATTTGCGCTGTGCTTGAAGAGGTAAATGCCTGCAATATCACCAATTGCCCAGATGTTATCCTGCGAAGTCTCAAGGTATTGGTTCACCTCGATGTAACCGAATTTGTTTACTTTTACTCCAGCATTTGCTACTTTTAGGATATCTGTATTTGGCACTCTTCCTGTTGCTACCAATAGCTGATCAGAAACAATCTTCTTGCTCTTTCCTTTGCTGTCTTTAATATCTACAATAAATTTATTT
The DNA here is from genome assembly GCA_018302185.1 of Candidatus Woesearchaeota archaeon. Lineage (GTDB taxonomy): Archaea > Nanobdellota > Nanobdellia > Woesearchaeales > UBA10200 > UBA10200. The sequence continues at coordinate 2,682 of JAGVZX010000103.1, read as the reverse complement.
GAATTCATATTGCCTTTTTGAGATATGTTTAATATCTGCGCACCAAGATTCAAGTTGTATCTCTTTCCAGCAAGCTTAGTGAATACTTCAGAGATCTCTTTGTCCTCATTCTTTAGCATGATGCTTTCTCTTTCGACAATATTTATCTTTGTACCTAACTCATTAAAAAAATAAGCTAATTCTGCTGCAATATAACCGCCGCCTATGATTGTAAGAACTTTTGGCTGTTTTGTTAATCTTAATGCTTCTGTGCTTGTCAAGTATTTGACTTTATTTAATCCAGGGATTGGAGGAATGCTTGGACGAGTGCCTGCACAGATGAAGATCTTTTTACCATAAATCTCTTCACTCTTTCCTTTTTTATTTCCAAATATAACTTTGACTGTATTTTTGCCTGTAAATTCTGCCCTTCCTTTGAATACAGTTATGTTTTTATCACTTTTATTTCCTGATTCAATGGCTCTTGCCTCATTGTCAACAAAATTGGAAACTTCTTTGACTATCCTCTTGAAATCAACACTTAATAATTTTGACTTGATGCCAAATTCACTTGAATGTTTTATTGTCCTTACAATATCAGCATGATGTATAAGAATCTTTGAAGGGATGCAGCCTCTTACCAAGCAAGTGCCGCCAAACTTATCTTCTTCAATGACTGCAACCTTATAGCCTGCAGAAGCAGCTTGTGAAGATATTAGCAAGCCAGAGCCTGCGCCTATGACGATGACATCAAAGTTTTTCATGCAATTGCCTCTTTAGTATTATATATGAGATAATTAGAAACAGAGGTATATATAGTTTTCTGAATGATTTATACTGGGTACACCTATATCTTACCTTATTAGTCAGGAAAGCCGACTAGTGTTATATACTCATTTAAGATATCATCAAATCCGATACCTAATATCTTCTTTTGATATCCCTCAGGGATAGCAGGTTTTTTTTCAAAACTCCATGCCTTAGTTTTAGGGTTATATCTGGCAGTCGCATTGAATAAATCCTGAAGCGTGTTCCTGTCTATTGTTGCTGATAAGATAGGATTAGGGATAAGAGGAGGATAAGTTGCTAACTGAAATGTATATGGCTTTACAGGAGATTGTGCTTCTTTTTCAGCTGCCAATCTCTCCAATTCACTCTTTACTTGATGTGGATCTGTATCTTCTGCTAAGATGAAAACTAAAGGAGGTAGTGTAGGTAAAGTCGAGATATTTGTAGCTGTCATGCTAAAATACGTTGAGCCTAAATTTAAATATTTATCGACATAAAAATCCAAAAAACACAAACTTTTTTAAATAATGTAGGACTTCTCGATAGGATTGCCTCCGTAGCTCAGTGGCTAGAGCGTGTGACTTGTAATTTAGAAATATTCAACAAGGGATCACAAGGTCGTGAGTTCAACTCTCATCGGAGGCTTTCTTCTCATATTTTTGATAGATCTAAAAATAAATGAGGAATACTTATCTCTTATAATACTGCTTCATGGCTAATGTAATAGCACCAAACAAGACGCCAACTGTATTTGCGATTATTATCACAATATCCTTTCTGAAAATGCCATAGACTAGCCACAATCCCATGCCGAATGTTAGAAGAACAAACATCATCAAAGAAACATCCTTCAGATGCTTTGTCTTATAGCCTTTTATGATCTGAGGAACATATCCAAATGTAGTGCACGCTGCTGCTATAAAGCCGAGTATTGTTATGTAATCTGCCATTTTTATTCCTGATATTTATCTATCTCTAATCTAAGCTCATACCACCTGCGAACACTTGCAGGATAACTGAATAAGTTGTGTCTCCTCTACTCTTGGTTAAAAAGATGTGTTAATAGGTAAATTATATTATTTGTTTATAGCTTAGTTAATAGTTGGCATTGCCCGACCCTACTTAGTAGGATAATTGGATTTGTGTTCACAAAAATTGGTGGCATGAGCTGTTATTAATATCATTATTTATTAACTAAAACTGCCCTTCAGGAACTCCTATGCCTGGATGGAAGGGCTTTATCTGTACTTGTGGGAGCCATGTCTTTAGCTGCAAGTATTGCTTGATCTGGTTCTGCAAGAGATAAGTCTGCCTGTAAAGCTCGTGCTTATGCCTTTCAAGGTCATGCTCAAATATCCTTGCCTCAAATATCTCAAAAAAGAATTTTAGTATAGGATGCTTGCTCCACTGGCCTCTATAGTCAAGCTCTATATATGACCATATCTTTATCTCAATCTCCCCAGTGTTTGTCTTGATCTTTTTGCCTGCCTGCATTATCTCATGCTCTTTTAAGTGCAGGACATGCATGTCAATGTCAAGATGATATCTGAAAAAACTATTGCTGGTGTCTACAGGCTCTGCATCTGGAAACTGCCACATCCTCCACCATGTCCAGATCTCCTTGTTGCCGTATAGGTCTGTCCTGTCATAATAGAAGCTTTCATGGGCATCGCCTTCAGTGTCATCCTGGATATCATTCCATTGGTTATCTTTTATCCATTCATGTAATGTCTTGTAAAGGTCCTGCATGTTGAAGATATCCCTGTACTTGACCCTAAATTGCGCAGCAAGAATTCTTGGATTATTATGAGAAGATTCAGGACGCTCTGCTTGTGGCATGGTACACCTTTTTTATATGGTTAATACTTAATATCAATAATCAAGAGGATAACTGATTTATCAATACTACTCTCT
>JAGVZX010000102.1:6676-7574 GCA_018302185.1 Candidatus Woesearchaeota archaeon | reverse complement strand
CTAAATCAGCTGCAACATACTTGCCTGTCGTGACATCCACCAGGATAGGCAGATTCTGCAGTCTCAAAGAAGTTGCTATCCATATGACGAATGCCAGCAATGAATATATTATATAATCTTTCTTCTCTTTCAGGAAATGTATAATATGTTGCCTTTTTCTGTCTAAATCTTTGTCTTCAGAAGAATCCTCATTTGATGCCTGATTATGCGCATGCTGCTTATCTTTGCCTGCAGCAAACAATCCTTTCGTAAATTTAACTACAGAATCCTTTAATTCCTTTAAGTCTATCTCATCACTTTCTTTTTTATCTTCCATGTTTTTACACTCAAGTTCATAGCTCAGCTTTTATCTAGCTGACAATTCCTAGTATCTTGTATATTATCTTTTCAGTCGCCATCTCTAAATCTTGGCCTGTGCTGACTGTCTTGTTTGCATTCTCATCATCTGCTGTCTTGAATTCAAATATCAAACATTGAAAATCCTTATAATTTCTGGTCTCATTTCCTGCTCTGAAGATGATCGCCTGTGCGCTAGCTTCATCACATCTTATCAATGGCTTTTCTTCAGGGCAGCCTTCTTCTTTCAGGCATGCATCGACAAATCTTGTTTTTGTGAAGTAATATAATATTGATTTTATCCTTGTGAACTGGTATTGGGTGTTCAATTGTTCATCATCTTCTCCAACCAAGTAAATTTTCTCTGCATCTTTGCTTAACTCTGCAGGAAGCGTGAGGTTTTCAAGATCAAAAGGAAGGTACATGAATGAGACAGCCTGTTTACCTAACCAAGTAGTCCAGCCCTGCTGTGTCCTGACAAAATCAAAGCCATTGTACTTTGCTTTGACAGCTGTCTCGCCATAAGGAGTGGCAAATAACGCTAAAACGCTTCCTATCATCA
>JAGVZX010000102.1:0-6656 GCA_018302185.1 Candidatus Woesearchaeota archaeon | reverse complement strand
CATCAGGACAACGATAAATACACCGATGATTATTGTGTTTCTTTTTGCTTTATCTACACCTTTCTTCATGGACCAAATAACCTCTTATTAATTCTCTTAAAATGACCCCTCATTGAAGGAAAAATAATATCTTTGTTTATAAATGTTTTGCATTGTTAAAAAATCCTGAAATCCTAGCAAAATCTCACAAATATAATTAAACTATAGTTAAAATATTCATAATAGATGCTTTGCAAAATATAGGAACCTAGGCTCTGCAATAAATAATCTCATCATAAGCCTGAATGCATGCTCCCTTTCAATGTTCTCTATCAATGCTTTAGGCTTTTGCTTGTTTGCAAGCTCAACCAACCAGCTGTATTCCTCATCACTCGAATTGTTCATGGCTTTTCTGATCATGAGATGCATCCAAAGATCTTTGCCTGTATACTTTCTCCATAACTTATCATATGATATTCCTGTCTTGAACGAATCAGCCAATGCATTTGCAGCTTTCATGCCAGGGATTATGCCGCCGCCTGTTGTTGCTTTTACTTGCAATGCTGCATCTCCGACGAGAAACACTCCCTGTTTTTCGCAAACTACTTTTCTGTTGTACAATGGGATCAGGCCACCCCTATAACTCTGTACTCTTGCTTTCCAATCTTCGCCGCATCTCTGTTTCATAAATTTTTCAAAATAGAAATTTGTCTTTTCTCTGGTAGCTAAGCCGATTATTGCACTGTTTTCGCTTTCAGGAACTACCCATGCAAAAAAACCAGGTGCAAATTCGCTGCCTAGATATGCCTCATACGTCTCTCTGTCAAATTCTCCCTTGATGACAACCTGCACTCCGACCCAAGGCTCTCTTTTTATGTTTGGGTTTACATAATTAAATAGCTGGGAGTTAGGACCATCAGCAGCGATGACTTTATCAGTGGCTACTGTTTTTATAACATCCTTATGTTTTAGGGTCAATTGTTTTTTCTGCATATCAAAATTAATGAATTTATGGTTATATTCAAGCTTTGCTCCTGCATCAACTGCTTTTTCTGCTAGAAAGACATCAAAGCCTACTCGATCAAGCACTATATCACTGGATTTGATGATGGTAGAATCATGGTTAGGGGCAACTACCTTAACTCTTTTTAGCCTATTTACTATGAGCTCAGGCTTTAGCTTTGATAAATCGAGAATGTTTAATAATCCAGATGTCACAATACCTGTGCAATGGCATGGAATGCCTATCTTGTCATGATCCTCATATAATGTGACAATATAGCCTTGTTTAGCCAGCAAATAAGCTGTATAACTACCTATCGTACCTGAACCAATGATCGGGATAGAATCGCTTTTATCACTCTTATCGTTAGCCATATACCTCACAATAAACTATATTGAGAAAGGGGTTTTTAAGTTTTGTTATTTGCTGTGCATTACCTACTAAATAAACAGTGCCAATTTTCTTAGTCTTTATATTTGTGCCAACTAAATTGGCGGCAGCTGCCGCAGTTGGCACTGGTATTGATTATATGAAGAGTTGCTCCTCCTCTACTCTTAGAGACTAGATATGAAACTGGAAAAGCATTGCGTGCTGTGTCAGTTGTTGTGTAACTTGATAAGTATTGCCCGTCGCAACTTAGCATGGTTTTTCTAAATTCGTGCCAACTAAATTGGCGGCAGCTGCTATGTATATACTATCTACTCTTCTTCAAAAAAGAAATCAACTATCTTTTTGCTTAATTTCTGTCCAAAGCCTTTCTTCTTTCCTTTCTTTTTGGATGCAGCTTTCTCTGCTTTTTGCTCAGGCTCTGGATTATATTCATTAAAATCCTGAGTTTCTAAAGGCGCTTCTTGCTCTTCATTGCCAGATCTTGATTTGTTTCCTGTTTTTGCTTTTTTTCCTGCTTTAGGTGCCTTAAATAAATTAACTATAACGATTATAACCAACAATAATCCTGCGCTAAATGCAATATAATCAAGGTATCTTATCGCTAATGCCTTTATTTTTGAACCATATTCTTTAAAATTAATATCGATAAATGCAGGCTTTTCATCTCTAATCTCCTTTTTTATAACAGCGCCTTCAAGGCTTTCTTCCAATGTCTTCTTTAAGAATTCCTGCTGCTGCTTTTGGGCAATCTCTTCTTGCAGCTTGCTTTCCTGCTCTTGTCTCTTCTTTTCCTGTTCAGCTGCTATCTTCTTTTCTTCTTCTAACTTTTTATCTGCTTCAGCTTTTTTTGCTTCTTCTGCCAGCTTTAATCTCTCTTGCTCTTGTTTCTTGCGCTCTTCTTCCAATCTATTCTCTTCTTGTCTGGTCCTTAGCTCAGTGATAATCTTTATCTCTGCAAGCTTTTTCTCCTGCTCAAGCTTCTGCTGCTCTTCTTTCTGGGAATCTGATAAAACTTTAGTAATTTCTGCAGTCTTATTAGGCTCTGTTGTCTTTGGTTGTTCAAGCTTAGGTTGCTTAGGCTGGGTAATATTGACAATAGGGGGTGTGATGTTAATAATAGAAGTTTCATTAAGTAGCTTTATCTCTGGCTGTAAATCTGTTGTCTTGTTAAAGCTTTCAAGAGTTGACTTCAGCTGGTCTTTTAACTTAGGGCCTGCGAAATAAATCACTCCTACCAACAATACCGTCAAAATTAAAGCTAGAATTATGTATCCTGCATAGCTTGTCTTTTTTTTCTTTTGCTTCTTGCTTAATCTTGATTCTGCTCTTACCTGTGCCCTTGCAATCCTTTCCTGTTCTTTTTTCTCTCTGGCTTCTTCCTGCAGCTTCTTTTTTTCTTCAAGAATTCTCTGTCTCTCTTCTTCTCTCTGCCTGCGCTCTTCCTCAAGCTCTTTCCTTCTTTGCTCTGCTTCCTCTCTCTTCTTTTCTTGCTCTTCTTTTCTTGCTCTTTCTGCTTCTATTTTTTCTTCATCTCTTGCTTTGCGTTCTTCTTCTGCCTGTCTCTGAGCTTCCTTTCTATCTTCTTCAGCTCTCTTTTTTGCTTCTTCTCTTTCTTCCTCTAATCTCTGTTTTTTCAGGAATTTCCTCTTTTGCTTGTACTCATCGCTTCTGTAGTATTCAGTGCCTTTCAGTATTCCTATGATCAAGCCTGCGCCTATGATTCCGCCAGCTAGATAGTAGATGTATCCGTTCAAGACACCGAGAACAACTAAAAGCAATAATATCAATATTCCTGCAAATTTAGCGAACTTTTCCAATAAGGTGCTTGGTTTTTTTTCATCTTTTATTTTTGTTTTCTTTTGCTCTTCCTTCTCCTGTTTCTGTGTTTTTTCTGCTTTTTCTTTAGTTTCAGCTTTTATCTCAAGCTGTTTTTCTGATTCTTTTTCTTCTTCTTTGGCTTTTTTCGCTTCTACTTCTCTTGCTTTTCTTTCTTCAAACTCTTTCTGCTTTTCATCTGCAGCTTTTCTTTTGTAATATTCTGCACTAGGTGCAATTGCAAACAAGCCGAAGTCTTTCAGCTCTGCCTTATAATAGACATTCTCTGTATCTGAGCCTGTCTTTTTTGCATCTAATTCCTGCCACTTGTCTTCAGACAAAGCTTTTAATGCAATGTCGTTGTGAGCCAGATCATTCTCTTCTAACCAAGTTTTTGAAACTTTGAACTTAAGAACTGAAGATTTTAAGTTATAGGCTATCACATTCTCTGCAGCAATCTCAAAGCATTCATAGGTCAAATCAGCAGCATCTCTTGCTTTTCTGTTAGAAAGCTTCTCTATCCTTATATTTGCATCCAGAAGCTGCTGTTTTGCAGCAAGCTTGAGCTCTTGAGGAGACATCTCTTTATCTGTTCTGATTGTTATCTCTTTTCCTGCATCAACAATTCCAAATTCTTCTTCAGAATAAACTCTCAAAGATTCTTTGATGCTTGCTATCAATGTCCAGATCAAGATCAATAATATGATTAATGCGGCTAGTGAATAGTATCTATAATACCAGGCAAAATTAACAAACTTATCCTTACTTACTACAGTAAGTATATTTCTTGAGAATAAAACCTTATTGTTTGCTGTTGCTTTTACTTTTACATCATATCTTCCAGGCACAACATTGTCCAGATCGAAATTTAGTGTAAGAATCTGTGTCTTATTAGGCGCAAGTTTGAATTCTTTTGGAGCAGGAGTTACAAAGTCCTTTCTGGTTGTCAGCCAAGGCAGGAGTCTTGGCTTAACATCTAGAGTTATTGAGTAGTCAACTGTCTCTGTGCCAAGGTTCTGTATCTTGACTTCAGTCTTTGAGCCATTTTCCTGGCTTGTAATTTGCCTTTTTCCATCTTCAATCTCTGTCTTGTAGCATGTTTCGACATCAACAAATTCTAGTTCAATCTTATCAGATGAAGAAACTTGAGAATTGTTTGATAATGACGCAGAGACTTCAATATTTTGTTTTCCTGTTAATTTGCATCTATCGTCAATCAATAAATTTGCTGTTGCGTTCTGCTTAGGCGCAATAGTAATATTATTTTGGCTTAATCTTGCGCAATCTCCTTTTGAGTCAAGAACAACTGTTTCAGTAAATTCGCCGTCATTTGTTATCTTTATCGGATAGCTTTTAGAATTATAGTTGCATAACTTATCATTCTCTTTTGCTATGTCAATCTTTAGGCCAAAACATTCTCTTACAGTTATTCTTATCTTATCCTGCTGCTCTAGCTCTCCTCTTTCAGATGATGCTTTTAATGTCAATGTATAATTGCCAACTGCATTTAGTTCTGGCTTAAGCTCCAGATCAACAATCGCTTCTGTATTGCCATATAATGCTACTCCAGCATGAGCAAATTTTGCGAATTTTTTTGCTGCTTTGCTAGCTTCAAGATTAAGATTGTATATGTTGCCTGTCTCGACTAGATTTGTTATTTTTATAGGAACTAATGATTTTTTGTTATTGCATATATTATATCTTTTGTTTGATGGCTTAAAGACAGAAACTTCTTCAGATGTTTTGTTGATGGTCTGCTTTTCTGTTTCGTATTTTCCTGCTTCTAAGCTGTAAGTGTAGTTTCTTGCAATGTTTGTTTGCAGAAGGATAGTTGCCTCTAACTCTGTTGCAGCAGACTTAAAATTCAGGTTAACATCTAGCTTTCCATATACTTCGCAGGCAGGAGTGATGAAGACAGCTAATTCTCTCTTTTCTTCAGGAGCTAAAGTAAATTCACTCTCACTGACAGCTACCCATTCCTGCTCAAATAATTTATTATCTGAAGCTGCGCTTAAGGTGTATGAATCAGCGTAATCTGCAAGATTCTGAACTTCAACTAAATAATTTGTTGTGTCGCATGGCTCTGCCTGTTTTTGCCAATTATCGACCAGAAAGCCTGCGGAGAAAGCTATAGGCTGTTCTTCTTGTGCTACATCAACAGTTGTATCATAACCTGTGCCGTCAATATTATCTGCCTGTTCATCTGCATAAACTACATAGCTAAAACTAAACAATAAACACAGAACTAATGAAAAAATCAGCAGTTTTCTAAACACTACTCTATTTTTACTACTCATTAAAATTATCCCCCTTTCACTACTCTAGAAGAGAAAACTTATATTTAAAGGTATTGGAAAATACGCACATTTAATATTTCTAATCTTTTTTGCCATTCTTCGATATCTTTCTCTCATATAATATTGCAGCGTCTATGTACTTTTTACATCCTCTTTCCGAAGCAATATCATCTATCTGCTTTGCAGCATCTTTACTCGGTGTTTCAGAAAGCAGGATACCACTCAGCTGCTGTGCTAAAACACCTTTGACAACATCCTGTTCAGCATATTCTAGATCACCACGCAGCTCTATTCCGTAATGCCTTTTCATCGCTAAATTCATAAATGTTGCTGGACTTTGTGAAGATGCATCAGATTGAGAATATGGCATACCAAATCTAAAATAAAAATAACGTTCTTTCAATTCTGGAAAATGGTTCTTAACTAGATAATTAACACATTTTTCAACATAAGGGATGCTAATTTGTAATGGAAGCGGATCTACTTTTCTTCTTATAGCTTCTCTTTGAAGAGATATAATGCCTATATTATTGTACCAGTTACCATAATCTCTTGCCAAATCGGTATCTATTTTTGGCAATCGTTTTTTTATCCTGTGTAACCTGTCAAGAGCTGTTATTATGACTTGAAGGAATTTATTAGCAACATCTTGGCCTCCTTTAAAATCATCTCTTCTAAAGTTAACCATGTCATAACGATCAATTATAAGTCGACAGGTCTCCCTGTACTTAATGGTTCTTCGGGCAACAGAAACTGAGCGATAAATAATTGGAACAATACTTTCAATCTGTGGCTTATCTGATCCATCATCTACAAAATAGCTATTATTAAAGTCAGGGAAAGCTGTTACTTTAGTTCCGCCTTCTTTTTCTACAGTTTCAATAAAATCATCTAATGAATATACTGTAATAGGCAGCTTTAATGTTTTCCTAAAGAAATCACAGATTCTTCCCATGATGTAACCTCAAAAAAGTTATCTAGAACATAAAATAAGAAATTTAATTAAAAAAAAGAAAATAAAAAAACAAACTTAGTAATAAGTCTGTCCTTCTTTAGGCTCTTCATCGTCGCCTTTTAGCTTGTTAAAGCCTACAACTAGGCCTAAAACAACCAATAGCACGACTAGAACAACTAAGCCAACTTCTAATGCTCTCTTTAAGCTGCTTGCGCTT
>JAGVZX010000101.1 GCA_018302185.1 Candidatus Woesearchaeota archaeon | reverse complement strand
GGGGCGTTTTCATTGACATACTGCATTAATCTTTCTTTTGTCTGGTTCAGGAAAGGCTGGATGTTTGCTTGGCCAATTTGCCAATAGCTTACCCCTTTAAAATTTATGAGCTTTGGCACTTCCAAGTAGCCGCCAGTGTGTCCAAGCGTTTTAAGCCCCTCAAAGCTTTCCTTTCTTATGCAGTCATTGACAAATTTTTTGATCTCTTCAGCCTGAAGGCTTAATTCAGCTGTTTTTTTTGCCTCCTGCTCTATGTTCGTTTTTTTAATGTTATTATAGGCAAAAAATCCTATGATTGCGGCAATAAACAGGAGTACTCCTGTAATAGCAAAGAATGATGCCTGCGCTTTATTGTGAAACTGTTCTCTTTTGCGCAGATTCTGCCTATGTTTGAAAATGCGCATTTTATTTTTAGCTGCTATTGGTGTCATTTGCTGCTGCATTCTGCTGCTGGTTCAATTCATTCAGCTGCCTTAGCGAATCGCATGACTGCCTCAATTGGGTGTTTGTTAATCTGCTGCACACAGAATAATCCTTGTTATCCAGGACAAATGTCATGTAGCACGAGTCTTTCCTGCTGTCTATTGAGATTTCCTCACAGAGCGAATTATCGTTGACAGCCTTTGCGATGTTTGAATAACACAAATCTTTTACCCTCGCATTGACAATCTGGGCGCAGTAATTTTTGTTGCGCTGCGCCTCTCCAATGCTGCCTATGCACGTGTCCTTCAGGTCAGGCACATCAATCTGCGAGCATTGCTGCAGAGCCTTGCCCGGGTCTGTCCTTGCAAGCTCTTTTATGCCGTCTAAACTTCCGGTTGGTGCTGCAGCTGGCGGGAATTCGCTTGATGGCTGCTCTGCTTTCTTGCAGTCATCTGCGCAGTTAGAGAAACTCTCCCTATCTTCACAAATATTGTTGCCGCAGCATGGAACAACCGGCTTATAAGAGCATGCCCCGCTCTCAACAAAATCATTTGTGCATGGATTGTTATCATCGCATTCCACAGCCTGATTTCTGCATTCATCTCCCAGGCATGTTTCTTTTTTTGCAGGCGCAGCAACCTTGACAGGCAATGTGGCAACAGCCTGCTTGCCGCTGTATTCAACAATCACCCTCAATAAATAGTCTCCTGCTTTGGCGCTTTCAGGCACCAGAATTTTTGTCTGCGTCGAGCCGAATGTCTCTATTGCCCTTGTTTCAATTTTTTGCGTTATTACCCTGTTTGTTTTTGCGTCAATGATTTCCTGCTTTACAACAACATCATATCTTTTTGAAGAGCCGAGGTTGGATAGTTCTTTCAGGAAAATGATGCTTTCTCCAGGCGCGGCAGTTGTTGATACAGGCTCAAGGTTAAGGTCAAGCAATTCTGCCGGAACTTTCGAGCTGAAATAAAAAAATGAGGATATTCCGAGCAGCGAAGCAAAAATGAATATTATAATCCAAACTGTTGTGCGTGATAAATGTATTTCGTGCCTTATTATTGGGTTGTATGCAGAGCTTATTGCATCATCGGCTTCTTTGCCGGAGTAGCCGTACTTCAGCAGCACATTCTTTATTGCAGAAGCATTATAGCCTTTTTGCATAAGGCTTCTGGCATAATTCACCAACCTCTTTTGAGCCATCAATATTATTTTATTATTAATTATATTTAAAGATTGTTGTTTGATTTGTCATATCTTGTTCAACCCAAGCAAATTTCCATAATTATACCTTATTTATACTTAATTTAGACTTAAAAAGATATAAATCAAGCATTTATTTTTATCTTAAATACTTTATTAATACTTAATTTATACTTAATCTAGCCTAAATTTTAAAATTTTATAATAGTAACCTTTAAATATTAATACTTAAATTAGGATATATAGTGCATATATTCAGCTTAAAATGAGTATTCAAATTAGGATTACAATATCAAAAGAAATCAATGATTTGCTAGAAAGAGTTTCTAAAAAGCTTGGCAAGAAAAAATCAATGCTAGCCAGAGAACTGATGGAGCAGAAGATGTATGATCTGGAATTGATACAAAAAGAGCTGAATGAAATGGATAAGGGAAAATGAAAAAACAAACAAAAGCCCAGGCAACAATCTTCATGATAGTCGGCTTGGTAATCCTCATAGGGAGTTCTATTTTTTTCTACTCAACCCAAAAAGCGTCAAAGCCATTTGAGCCTGAAATAAAAATTATCGAGGAGCAGGTGCCTGTTGAATTTGACCCTATAAAAAAATATGCTGCTGACTGCGCATATTCCGCCGGAGCCGAAGGCCTTAAAATAATCGGCGAGCAGGGGGGTTACATCAGCTTTGCTGACAGGAATCTGAACAGAGAGCCGTTTATAATAACCTCAAACCCTACAGAGACAGATGCCGTCCCATTTACAGAAAATTCTGATTTGAAAATTCCTTACTGGTGGTACCTGAAGTCAGCAAACAACTGCAAAGGCGACTGCAGGTTTGCATCCAAAAGGCCGGACTTAAGGCAGACAGACAATTCTATAGAGAAACAGCTTGAAAGATATGTTGATTCAAGGTTCAAGGAGTGCCTGAACAATTTCGAGCCTTTTGCCGAGCAGGGTTTCAGGATAACTGAAGCAGGAAAATTAAAAACTGATGTGACAATCGGCTCAAATGATGTTGCAGTTTTGGTTGAATACCCGTTAAATGTTGAGATGCAGGGCAGGCAAACAAAAATAAGCCAATTTATTGCCAGCATTCCGGTCAATCTTGATAAGGTATATGATTTGGCTACAAAAATAACAAATCTCGAGATAAAGCACCGCTACCTGGAAAAGCATGCTCTTAACTTAGTGTCGGCTTTTTCAGGAGTTGACAAGGAGAAGCTTCCTCCGATGTCTGACATGCAGTTTAAGTTCGGGAGCACAGCCAGCTGGCAGAAGAGCGACGTGAAAAATAAAATTACAGGGCTTCTTGCAGCCTACATCCCGCTATTCCAGGTGGACGGGACTTACACTTATGAAAGAAATTTATTTGATTCTGAATTAAAGCAGAGATTGTACGACTCGACGATAATTCCTGTGGCAAACAGCTCATTCAGGGATTTGGCAGCTTCCTTTGCATATTTGGATTTCTGGCCGGCATACTTTGACTTGAACTGCAACGGCGAGAGATGCGTGCCAAGCTCTGCCAACAGCCTGATTTCATCTTTCGGAATACAGGAATACAGGTTTGCTTATGACTTGTCATTCCCTGTCCTTGTTGAGATTAAGGATCTGTTTGCATTGAACGAGCAGGGCTATTCCTTCAATTTCTTCCTGGAAGGGAACATAAGGAACAACAAGCCCATGCCTGCTGACTTTTCTCCCTTGGGAAGGGGCGCTTTGTCCGAGAGGTCGTTGCTTTGCGACACAAGAACAAGTGGGAATGTAACAGTGGCTGTTACTGATGCAGCAACCAAAAAGCCTGTTGACGGCGCTCAAATACTCTATACTATCATTGATGAAAGCTGCTTCATAGGCTTTACGGATTCGGATGGGGCAATGAAAGAAAATTTTCCGGTAGGTGTCGGCGGAGTTGTTAATGCTGTCAAAGACGGATACATCGGAAAGGCAGTTGAGTTTGAGCCGAGGATAAACACAGATGCGTCATTGAAAGTGCAGCTGCAGCCAATCTACACAAAAAAACTTGTTGTAAAAAAGAAAAATGTGGTTAAAACGCCGCAGGGATGGCAGTTTGCCAATGCGCCTGTTGACTTGAGCAGCAAGGAGTCTGCCACAATAACCCTGACAAGAATCAGCGACGGAACTGAGCTTGATTTCTCCTCTGTTGCAAATTATGAAGGGCAGTCAAATGCGAGCGAGCTTCAGATAGCGCCAGGCGCTTATAATGCTGATGCTAATCTGATACTTAATGAAAGGATAGTCATCCCAGAAAAGCAAAAATGCGTCAGGAAAAATATTTTTGGAGATAGGGAATGCTTCACAATCCCAAAGATTGATTTCAGCGAAAAATCATCGCCAGGCCAGGAAAGGTTCCCGGAAGGGGGCTTAAAGCTGAATTTTACATTAAATCCAGCTGACCTCCAAAGCTATGATACAATTGTGCTTTATGTCGTTAGCATGGGCATTGCAAATGTCTCGGAGCAGGAAAGGGTTATAGAAGACATAGACCAGATGAATAAAATAGAGTATTATTCCAAAGTGTACCAGCTGGATTTGCAGCCGGCATTTAAATGAAATGAACACAATAAAAATAATGTCAATGCTGAAAATGAAGTTTTCACAGTTTCATGACATAAAAAAATACAGGGTACATGCTTCAGAGCAATTTGTTGTGAAACGGTACAAGCTCAACAGCCGAAAAATAATCGTTGATAAAGAAAAATAAAATGAAAGAAAAATACCTGCAGTTCATTGCATCATTTTTAATGGTTCTAGTGCTTACACTGCCATTCTATACAACAAGCGTTTACGCAGCCATCAATCAGGCGTCTGTCAAGGGCAGCGACGGTGTTGAGGGATTCGCAAGAGCAAATGATTTTCTTAATTTTAATGTCCAGGCATCGCTATTCAATGCCACAGTGGCAAACAGCCAGGTTCTTCTCGGCTCCGGCACCCAGTTTGACAGGTGCACGGCATCGGCAAACAATTCCTATGAGTGCACCCTGAGGTTTCCGGGCAATGGCACAGCGCCTTTTGAGGCAAAGTCAGTGCCATTCACAATCAACCTGCTTAAAGGAGACAATACTCTTGACGATTCAGAATCCAGCAATATAACCATTGATGACAAGGCGCCCCAAGTGGAATTAACATCCCAGTCAACGTTCTCCTCGCAGCAGAATGTAGTCATCAATTATGACGTGACTGATTTTGCCTGCGACGACCCGTCGTGCAGCGGCAAATGCGTCGGGATAAAAAAAATAAAATTTTACACCAATGATTCGGCGCTCCAGCAGGAAATCAATCCAACAACAAGCAGCTGCAGCATCAAGTCAAGCATAAGCATAGACCCAAAAACTTTTAACAATGGCCAGAACTCCGTTTTCGCAAAAGCTACTGACAAATTTGACAAGGTTTCAGCAGAAACATCAGTCACATTCAATGTTGATGCTGCAAGCCCAAAGATAATACAAGATTCTTTTACAATATCCAATTTTGGAATAAGGATAGACAGCTTTTCCTTGAACAGCGCTCCTGCAGTTGTGAATATAAACATATCGGGAAGTGATTTAGACTTGAATTCCGTGACAGCTGATTTGTCAGCCTTGAACCCAAGTGCTAATTTGAAAAATGTTAAAGCATCCTGCGCCTTTGTTGATGACGGCTTGAGCATATGCAAGTGGCTAATTGGCTTAAACCCAAAAACGCCTGGCTTGAAAACCATTGTCATCAACGCTTCAGACACGCTCGGCAATAAGGAAAGCGCCACAATAAACAAGCAATTGGCCCTTGATGATAAAGGCCCTGTAGTCCAGTCTTTGTCAACTTCCGAAACAGCAGCCCAGATATTGGCGAAGTCGAGCGGCAATACTGTTATCGCTGTTTTTGACGAGGCTACTGGATTAAGCCCGAATCAAATTTTCCTGCATATTGATGACATCAAGGCAGCCGCGACAAGCTGTGCCAAAGACGCAACTTGGGCTTGCATATGGAACAATGTGAATTTTGGCTCTTCGAAATCCAAAATCTCGATAGAGCCCGATACAACAGATATTCTGGGAAATGCTGTTTCTGAAACTTTTTCAGCAGATGTGGTTATTGACAACAAGCCGCCTGTTTTGAAAAGCATGAACATAAGCCCTGTCGGAGGATTAGCCCAGGCATTCCAGGGATTTCCAAAGATTGGAGACAAAATCTTTGTTGTTGCTAGCTTAACAGAAGACAATGATGTGTCTGCTGTTGCCGATTTCTCAAAATTCATAAGCGGCGCTTCAAAAGCTGCAGGCTCCTGCCAGAGAGCTCAGGCAGACGAGCACACATGCACTTGGGATGCAGATGCGAACACCATAAATCTGCAGAGCAATGACTTAATAACCTTCAACTTTAGCGATAATGCAGGCAACACTTTAATTGTCACAAAATCGTTCAAGACGTATGGTTTGGAGAATGCAACTGTTCCTGATTTCTGGACAAGCACGGTTCAGTGCTCTCCTTCAACCATTGACCGGCAGCTCGGCCCCTTAATCAACCAAAGGGTGTTCTGCCAGGCCAGCCTGACTCAAAAAAGCACTACAAAGCCTGCTTCAACTGTATTTATAGGGCCTGCAGCCTGCAGCGGCTCTTCAATTGTGCAGAGCGTTGACACTTTGAATACGGGAGCAGGAAGCACATCACCTATTGTCAAAATAACATTCAACAAGGATGATTTCAGGGTAGACAGTGCGAACCTGACATGCTCATTCAGCATCTATTCCAAAATCGGAAGCGGCACAACCATAACGCAAAACCCGGAGATTGAGAATGTAAACATTCCAGTTCAATTCTCCAACCTCCCAATCGGAGAGCTAAGCAGCGATGTGCAGCGCAAGATAGACGACGCTAAAGATGAAGCAGAAGGAATTTACAAGACGATTGGCACTTTGAACAAAGTTATGAATGTGGCTAAGAAGATTTGCCAGCTTCTTCATACTATTTACAACATAGTCTCTGTTTTGTATTTTGTGGCACATGCGCTTAATTTGGCAGATATAGCTGCTCAAG
>JAGVZX010000100.1 GCA_018302185.1 Candidatus Woesearchaeota archaeon | reverse complement strand
TGAGCGAAATACCTTGTCGTTTGATTGACGACGCGCATGAAGGGCGTAACGAGATCTCCACTGTCCCGAGACGGACTCCACTGAATACACTCCTTCGGTGCAAAGGCCGAAGATTTCCAGTGGGAAGCGAAGACCCCGTGAAACTTTACTGCAGCCTGTTGCTGTAACGCAAGCTTTATTGCAAAGCGTAGCTAGGAGTTGCTAAGCTTGGACTTTCGGGTTCAAGATAGACGACAATGTCACACTAGCCTATAGAGCTTACGTTGCTAACCTGTTTACAGGGACAACAATTGGTGGGCAGTTTGGCTGGGGTGGCACCCTGTCGAAAAGGTATCGACAGGGCCCAATGGTTGACTCAACCGGTTTAGAAATCCGGTGTAGAGTGCAAGAGCAAAAGTCAGCCTGACTGAGATCACAATAATACTGGTCTCAGAAACGAAAGTTGGGTCTAGCGAACCTCTATGCCTCCTTAATGGGGGCTAGGGATGACTGAAAAGTTACTCCGGGGATAACAGAGTTGTCGCGCCCGAGAGTTCATACTGTGAAGTGGGAAACTAACTTTACAAGAACATATCGACGGCGCGGCTTGCTACATCGATGTCGGCTCTTCCTATCCTGGCCGTGCAGAAGCGGCCAAGGGTGGGGGTGTTCACCCATTAAAAGGGATCGCGAGCTGGGTTCACAACGCTGTGAGGCAGTTGGTTTGATATCTACTGGAAATGTTTAGTGTCTGAGAGGAAGGAAGTCATAGTACGAGAGGAACTGACTTTCGACACCTCTGGTCGAGCGGTTATCTGATAAGGTATGCCGCGCAGCTACGTGTTGAGGGATAAATGCTGAAAGCATCTAAGCATGAACCCCTCCTCAAAAAGAGACACTACGGACTCCCATAGAAGATGGGTTTAATGGAACTGAGGTGTAAGCAGCAAGGTAACGAGCTGTTCAGCCTGCAGTTCCCAATACGTTCGTATCTGTACTGATTTACTATGCATGGCATCATTTTTTTTTCTTATTTTGTTTTTAATTGTTTTATGAGGTAGAGGGAGCTATAGATGAATGTTCTAGTGGGATATTTTTTTGGAGAATAATCTAACTTAGAGATAACTATGCAAATTTAATACAGAATTTAATTTTATATTAAATTAAAATTAGAATATATTTCTATTTAAACCCTTGGCTCTGCGTAAAATAATCCGCTTTCGTGATTTCTCCTCGCAAATACTTGATCATTACCAGCTTCAATGGGTCTTGCGGCACAGGCGCAGGTATTATACAGCCAGATGCATCTGAACCCTGTACAGATGATGCAACAGATTCTCCGCCAGAAGTTTCTGCCTCTTCAACGCCTTTTGCCCAGTTCATGACTACTGCACCTAAGGCAACTGCAAACGCAACAAGAAGAACAGTAGCTATCAAAGGTGAGATTCCGCGCTTTCCTACTCTTTTATTAAATATAAACAAAGATGTGTTATTGAATTTCATTTTACCCCTTCTCTTCATCAGATGATGATTTATTAAATTACCTCTACAAAGCCAGAGCGACCGCCAGCAAGCACTAGCTTTTTTAGTAGAAGAGTTGCTCCTCCTCTACGCTTAGTAAAATATCTGTGAAATGCGGTAAATTATCTTAATTGTTTCTAGCTTAGCTAATAGATGCCATTGCCCGTCGCAACTTTGGATTGTTTTACTGAATTGTGCTCGCCATAAAATGGCGGTCGCTCTGGCTTTTCTGCTTTTGACTTATAGGCATTATTTTCTAAAATCTTTTCCCAAATATCTCTTTAGCAACATGCTCTCTCTGAAGCAATAATGTGTAGATGAATAATGTTATTATTACAATCTCGAATGCCCCATTGACCAACAGATGAGGATATGAAACGATTTCAAGCATACGGAGGACTGTAAGAGACTGCTCAACTATATAGACAGAGACTGCAACAAACAATAATTTCCAGGGAGTCGTATAGATATGCTCATCTGATTTCCTTCTGAATAATGTGATGAAGAGATAGACTACATATACAACAAGCAACAGGTTAAGCCTTGGGGCCCATGTCGTCAAAAAAACTCCGATGTCAACTGCCATTTGATCCTCCTAAAACTCATCATGTTTTCTTGTATGATGCTTTATCTGCGCAGACAATGCGAATATCAACGATATCAATATTGCTGTTGGGACAATATGTGTGAGAAATGTAGGAAGAATTATCTTGAATGCGACCAATGCGCCAAGGGTTTCCTCGATAGCAAACAGTATCAGTGCAACGATAAGAAGCCTCCATGGCTTTAGGTGCTCTGTCTCATGAGAAACCTTGAATAAAGAGGCTGCAAATATGCCTGCGACAACCGATAAGAAGATAGCTGCTACCTGCAATACGCCCTCTAAGTACTGTACCATCATGCACCTCTTTTTAATCGAATGATATAGATTTAACCAATACAATAAAACTTATTATTGCACTACTATATAATCGATGAAGTATAAACGAGTTAATATATAAACATTTTGGTTTTGGATTTTGCATAGCAGCCAGAATGCATATGCTAAATTTAATTTCTTATCAATTTCTCTGTAGAAAACCAAGTATATCATCAAACACTTTTTCCTTGCTGCTGCTTTTCAGCAGAACATGCTTGTCCTCTTCATACCAGATGATCTTTTTGCCTTTAGACCCTGTCAATCCTGAATAGATGATATCTGCACTAGAAGGCACAACTGTAGGATCCCTGGTTGCCTGCATGATCAGCACAGGCTGATTTATATTATCCAGGTTTTTTTTGTATTTATTTATTGCACCATATAATTCAGCAACTCCTGCGACCGCGCGCTTGCCATAATAATATAGCTTTTCTTCTTCTGTCAATGATGCAGCAGCTGTATAATCCATGAAATATTTTGCAATAAAAGCTAATTTGCTCTGCTTATTCTGAAGAGAGATAGGTGTGCCCATAGAGACTACTCCCTTAAGATCAGGATGGTTTCTTGCAAGGACAAATGAGAGGCTGCCGCCGATAGATACGCCGCCAACATAGATATTTGGAGAATAGTATCTTAATGATTGATAGGAATATTCAACTGAATGGTACCATTGCTCCCACTCTGAGAACTTAAGTTGCTCAACTTCTGTACCATGGCCAAAAAGCCTTACACCATAGACAGTAAATCCGTTCTTGTGTAAAAATTCGCCTAATTCCCTAGTTTCCCAAGGAGAAGCTGTAAAACCATGAACTAAAATTATTGCTTTAGCTGAATCATTATTTATTAGAAGATATGGTTCATTTCCTTTTTCTGGGCGCAAACTGCTAGCTTTTGCAACTGTGATATCATATTCATAATATTTTTGGAGCAATGAGAGCTGCAATGTCTTATTGTCCGGAGAAGATCCATAAGATGATTTTAACAGATTTATCTGGTTACCAAGAGATTCTAGCTGTAACTTGTATTCCGGGCTGTAATCAATAGTATATTCCTGCTTAAATACTAATAATGATGCGATAACTACAACAATGACAGCAAGAACAGAGATATAAATAACATGCTTCCTATTAAATTTAGGCAATTTCCTCTTTTTTGAATTCATTTTGTTTTATAAAATACTAGGGGATATAAAGCTTTTGATGATTAAAGGCATTAAACTGAGCGTAATTATAAAAAGCAATTAATTTAAATTCAAGAATGCAAGAACATCATTGAATACATTCTCTTTTAAATCGCTTTTAGTCAGGACATGCTTGGTTTCATTGTACCAAATTAAGGTCTTATTAGTAGAGCCAAGATTTTTATTGATAATCTCTGCGCTTATAGAGAAAACTGTTGTATCATTAGTAGCTTGCAGAATCAATACTGGCTGAGTTATTTTATCCAGATTCTTTCTATAAGCACCAATTGCTTTGTAAAGCTGCTCAACTGCATTAACAACATGCATGTCATAATAATACTGTTTCTCTTCATCTGTTAATTCTCTTGGAGAATATGGCATAAAATACTTGAGTATCACTGCAAACATGCTTTTTTTGCTGTTTAAGTAAATTGGGGCAGCCATAGAGACAACTGCTTTAATGTCAGGATGATTTTCTGCAAGCATCAAAGATAAGGCAGCGCCTGTTGAAACGCCACCAACATAGATATTTGAAGAATAATATTTAAGAGTGCCGTAAGCATCTTCTACAGAGCCATACCATTGCTGCCATTTTGAATAACGCAACTGCTCAACATTTGTGCCATGCGCATATAATCTTACACCATAGACAGTGAAGTTATTTTTGTATAAGAATTCGCCTAGCTCCCTAGTTTCCCAAGGAGAGCCTGTCAATCCATGGACCAAGATCAATGAGAAGATTTTTTAATGTTTTGTTATATGGAGATTCCTGGATTAATCTCTTTAGTAAGTCAAGCTCTGTGTTGTATGATTTTAGTTTCGCTTTTGTCTGGTCGTCGTATTCTTGAGCAGGATTTGGATTAGAGACCATAACACCGATTAATAATGCGAATGCTAGAATAATAACTAAAGAAACAGCCAATAACACCTTTTTACTTAATTTCATCATGAGCCTCTTTAACTAAGTAAAATTTCACTAAATAAAAACCTTTTGAATAGGCATAGTAAATGTATACGAAGCAGCTGCCGCAGTTGGCACTGGCGTTGATAATATTCTTAGTTGCTCCTCCTCTACATTGAGAATATAGATATGAGGATAGTAAAGCATTGCGTGTTGTATTTTCTGATGTGCAATCAGATGGCATTGCCCGTCGCAACTTAAAATCTTTTCTGGATTTGTGCCAACTAGATTGGCGGCAGCTGCTGTGCATATACACTTTGGGCAAATATTTTTATAATATTGGATATTTTAATTGTTTTAGTGAGAATATGAAAGAACTGATCTGTTTAGGCATCGAAACAACAGCACATACATTTGGGATAGGGATTGTAACAGAGAAAGGTAAAGTTCTTGCTAACTGCAAGAAAGCATACACCACAGAGAAAGGCGGCATAATACCATATCATCTGTTTGAGCACCATACTAATGTTGCAACTGAAGTTCTTAAGGATGCACTAAAAATTGCAGGAGTAAAGATTGATGAGATAGGATTAATCTCTTATTCAAATGCACCTGGCTTAGGAAATGCACTGAGAGTTGGTGCTTTTGTTGCAAGGTATCTGGCAGGCAAAAATAAGATACCATTGGTTGGTGTGAATCATTGTATTGCGCACCTTGAAATTGGGAGATTGCTTACTAAAGCAAAAGACCCTGTAATGCTTTATGCATCTGGCGCAAATACGCAGATAATTGGTTATGAAGCTGGGAAATATAGGATATTTGGAGAGACATTGGATATTGGTGTTGGGAATTTTCTTGATTCATTTGCAAGGCATGTTGGATTAGGTTTTCCTGGAGGGCCTAAGGTTGAGGAATTGGCTAAAAAATACGTTAGTAATTATAATAATGAAAATAAAAGTAAGAATAAGAATATTAAAAGCAGTTCACAACCACCATTGATTGAATTGCCATATAGTGTTAAAGGCATGGATGTTGCATTTGGTGGATTGCTTACAAATTTAAAGCAGAAATTTGATTCTGGCAGATTTTCCAAGGAAGAGTTGTGTTATTCTGTTCAGGAAACTGTGTTTGCGATGCTAGTAGAAGTAAGCGAAAGAGCTATGGCGCATACAGGCAAAAATGAGCTTTTGTTAGGTGGGGGAGTTGCCTGCAACAAAAGATTGCAGGAGATGTGTAGGAGGATGTGCGAAGAAAGAGGAGCGAAGTTTTTTGTGCCTGAAAATCAGTTCTTGATTGATAATGGAGCCATGATAGCTTGGAATGGGATTCTTGCATTTAAAGGAAATGGACATAAAGGCATTAAGATAGAAAACGCAGACATAAAGCCGTATGAAAGAACTGATGAAGTTTTGGTAGAGTGGAGATAAAGATAATTAATAATAATATCATAAAAAGATAGAAAAGAATTACATCACGCCACTAGCATTCTCAAACTGTTTCTCGTCATCTGGAGTAAGCTCAGAGAAGATCATGCCGCAGTCTTTGCAGACTAGCTCGTCATCTTTTCTCTTGTAGATCACATTATCGCTGCCGCATTCAGGGCAGAGCTTTTGATCTTCGACTTTTTTCTTTGGCATTTATGCACCTTTTAAATTAGTTATTTAACAATATAAAGTGTAATTTTTTGCGATTACCTGAGTATGTGTAAGCATAAGACTATTTAAAGATTATTGATTTTTTTGTATTTTTTAGCTTTAATGAGTAAGTAGTTGAGACAGCCGACGAACACCAGCTGTGATAATGGATAAGTTGTGTCTCCTCTACGCTTAGTCATTAATATTGAAATTAAAAGTGCTAATCATTTGTGTAAATTTGGATGAGTAATAGTATCGCATTGCCCGACCATTCTTGAATGTGTTAATCGATTTGTGTTCGTCAAAATTTGGCTGTCTCAACTGCTTTTTTTGAACTAAACAACTACATTTTTTTTATGTTATTCAGCACATCTGTCTTTCCTTTCCAGACTAAGGCTTGTTCCAAAACTTCAATGATATTATCAACCGGAATTATGTTTATCTTTGAGAGCTGTTCTTTTGGCAAAACAATGTCCTGAACATTTGACCTTGGAACAATCACATTTTTGATACCTGCTTCGATTGCAGCTTCCATTTTAGCAGAAACTCCGCCAATCGGCAGGACTTCTCCTCTAACAGATAAGCTGCCAGTCATCGCTGTATCTTGCCTGATAGGGATTTTCTTCAATGCAGAGATTATGGTTGTAGCAACTGCAATGCTTGCAGAATCTCCTTCTACTCCTTCATAAGTTTGCAGGAACTGGACATAGATATCGTATTTTTCCTTTATATCCTCTCCAAAGAATTTTTTGATTATTGCAGAGACATTTGTAACTGCTTCTTTTGCAATCTCTCCAAGCTTGCCTGTCGCGATTATCTTCTCTTCCTTGCCGCCTGGAGTTACTTCTGCCTCAATCGGTAGAATAATGCCTGAGTATGTATCTGCGCCGCCCATAACTGCTAAGCCATTTACCCTGCCTATTTTTTCTCCTGCTGTGATGATGACTTCATATTCTTTCTTGCGCTCAATAAACTTGTCTGCAAGCTGCTGCTCTAAACTTCTTGCTATCTTCTTTGCCTGCAAAACATGCTTTCGCTCGACAAATGCAGCCTTCTGTTCATGTGCAATATCACCAGCTGCCCGCACTATCCCGCCTAAATCTCTCAACCTTAATGTGAGATGGCCTTTTCTGTTTGCTCTTCTTTTTGCTTCAGTTATAATCTCATCAACTGCGTCTTTAGAAAAATGAGGTATCTTTTTGTCTTTAACAATCTCCTGCGCAACAAAAATAGCAATTCTGTTGCGGTTTTCAATTGTGTCTGGAATAGTTTCTGACATATAAACTTCATAACCATATCCTCTAATTCTGCTTCTCAACGCAGGATGCATATGTTTAACTGTTTCCAGATTACCTGCTGCAATCATGACAAAATCACATGGAACAGCTTCTGTCCTGACCATTGCGCCTGCACTTCTTTCACTTTGGCCTGTTATAGCGAATTTTTTTTCTTGCAATGCAGATAAAAGCTCCTGCTGAGTAGCTGGATCTAAGGTTGCAATCTCGTCGATAAATAGAACGCCCATGTGGCTCTTATGGATCATGCCTGCGATTACACGCTCATGTGCTGGAGTGCCGAGGCCGCCTGATTGGAATGGATCATGCAAAACATCGCCGAGAAGAGCGCCTGCATGTGCGCCAGTAGCATCATAAAACGGAGACTGCTTCTTGTTATAATTATCCACAATAATTTTTGGCACAAGGATTTTCTTGTTGTTCATCCTTTGTCCCAGATTGATAAATATCACAAATGCACCTAAGAAAATCATCCCGCCCAAGAAGAATGCTGCAAACATGATGTCGCTTTTGTAATGGCTTCTGACATACCAAGGTGAAAACATCGCAATCAGCAACAATATGAACATTATTACATTCTGGTTCTTGAAAACATTTGCTGACTCTAAGCGGGAGCGCATCACTATGTCTCGGCCTTGGCCTGCTTTTACTGTGCGAATCAATGGCTGGTTTTCATCATTAGGATTTGGAAAAGAGATTATGTCGTTAAGCTTTTCGCTTGGCAATAATTCTGCGAGTGCAAGACCAAGCATACTTTTACCTGTTCCTGGTTCACCGATTAACAGGACATGTCTTCTTTGAAGAGAGGCCTTTTTAATAACTTCAGATGCTGCATCCTGACCAATGACCTGGTCAATTATTTTTTCTGGAATCTTGATGTCTTTGGTAGTCTTGTAGTCAAATTCCTTGCTAAGATTTATTGAAGTTGCAGTAATTAATGTAGATGCCTTTTGCTCTTTTTTATTTTCTGATTTAAGAGCATTTTTATTTTTTCTTTCTTGAGATTGGTTTCCTGATTTTTTCTGAGCCATGAATTCTTTATATTTAGCGAAGATATAAAAATGTTTTGATAAGCATAAGATTTATATATTACGCTTGTAATACAGATAGCGTACAATGACAACTACCATTGCGCAAGTTAGATTGCCTCAAGGCATAATGAAAGAAATCAATAAGCTAGTCTCTAAAGGGCTCTATACGAATAAATCTGACCTGATCAGAGAAGCAATAAGAAAGTTTATCCTGGATAAGCAGGTTGGGACTGTACCGAATATTTAGTTGTTAGCGATATTTCTTGACAATATTTTTAATTTAAGCAGTATTTCTTCTAGTTTGTTAAATTGTAAGGATATTTAGTTGTGGGTTTAGATTTTATCGATTTTTGAGGCAGAGAGATATGAAAGAAAAAACACTCTTTAAGCTTGCGATGATCTGCCTAGTTATTGGGCTGCCTGCATTGTATTTTCTTTCTTTGAGCATAGAAATCAAGGAAGCAGATATCTCTAAGATAACTTTGGGAGATGTTGATAAGCAAGTGAAATTAGTTGGAAAAGTGGTAAGCGTTAAGAATTTTGAGAAAGCAAGTATCATAGAAATCACGCAGCCGAGCAGAATTAAAGTAATAATGTTCGTCGAGAATGTCACATTAGATGAAGGGCAGGAGATAGAAGTATTTGGTAAAGTTGGAGAGTATGAAGGCAAGCCTGAGATAATCGCTGATGTTGTGAGGAAGAAGATAAAGTGAGTGAATAAGAAATGTGAGAATATTTGTAAGTTGAATGCATGATAAGTAAAAGTTATTTATTGGGGGAGACTGATGCTAATACTTGAGTTATTGATTGCAATCATCTGTGGGATGATAGCTGGCACAATAACAGGAATAACGCCTGGTGTGCACATTAATCTAGTCTCTATAATGTTGTTGAGCGCATCTGGGTATCTGCTTGGATTCTTGCAGCCGATAACTCTTGCTGTTTTCATAATTACAATGGCTATCACACATACTTATCTTGATGCTTTGCCGAGCATATTTTTAGGCGCGCCAGATGCTGACCAGGTATTGAATGTATTGCCAGGGCATAGATTATTGTTGAAAGGACAAGGCTATGAGGCAGTTAAATTGACAGTAATAGGAAGTTTCCTCTGTTTGATCGCAACAATTATTGCTATTCCAATTTTAATCCCTGTTACACCAGTGATATTTTATTTTGTTGAGCCAGTAATGGGATGGATTCTGCTTGTCACTTCTATTTATATGATCCTGCACGAGAGAGGAATGCAGAAAAAGGTTTGGGCATTATGTGTCTATCTTATGGCAGGGATTTTGGGGATAATTGTCTTGACTTTACCTAATTTAGAGCAGCCATTATTGCCGATGCTTTCAGGGATGTTTGGTATAAGCTCACTGGTAATGTCTTTGCACAATAAAGTGAATATCCCTGAGCAGAAGATTAGCGAAGAGATAAGTGTTTCACAAAAAGATCTCTCAAAAATAACTGCTGCCAGCACAATCTCTGGAGGGATAACTGGTTTGTTTCCTGGCATCGGAGCTGCGCAGGCTGGAATAATAGGTGCGCAGCTGGTTGGAAACATAGGAGATTATGGATATCTGATTTTGAATGGTGGCATCAATACAGTCAATTTCATGTTTTCGCTTGTCACGTTTTACACTCTCGAGAAAGCAAGAAATGGCGCAGTGCTTGTCATCTTGGAGTTAGTTAAGAAGATAGATTATAGTGAGCTGCTAATCTTTTTGGCTGCTGCATTGATAGTTGGCTCAATTTGTGTATTTTTGACGCTCTGGTTTGCAAGAAAATTCTCTAAACTGATAAATATCGTCAACTACAAGTATATGTGCATAAGTGTAATTATTTTCGTAAGTTTGTTAGTGTTTGTCTTTTCAGGCTGGAAAGGATTGCTTGTGATGATGATCAGCACTGCATTAGGAATTATTCCTGTTTCAGTTAATGTTGGAAGAAACCATGCGATGGGATGCCTGTTGCTGCCTGTGACATTATTTTTTCTGTTGTAAGAGTAGACCAAGTCTTTTAATTTATTATTTTTTGATTAAGAAGATTTAAATAACCAAATAGATTATCAGTTTTTGCATGAAGATCAACAATAAGAAAACCCATAGCAGACATAATTTTACCAAGCAATTGCCAGATGCTTTGTATGGCCAGCTGGATGAGATACATAGCCTGATCGAAATCAATATTGAGTATATCTGGTGCATCACAAAGGATGAAGACAAATTCATAGATGAGTTCTCCAAGACTTATGCGCATGAGCTTATACACTTGCTTATGGCAAACATAATGCATGATCTTTTTGAAGTTGGAGAGGAGAAAGCGATTAGGCATCTGTTGCATGAAGAATGGGATAAGGAACTCAAAGAATATTATGAAGGAAGAGGCAAGAAGTGAGAGTTTGATGATTAGGGTAGATTATTACTAAATGCTGATAAATCCAGCTTATTCCGCATGCAAATCAGCAATATTTTTAAATAAACAGGCTTTTCTTAGTACTATGAAAGCGAAAATAGCTCATTTTAGAGGCGGAAAGCACACACAGACAAATAACCATATGTTATTGGTAGC